>NZ_JBJJLB010000015.1:0-107884 GCF_045449795.1 Marinobacter alkalisoli | reverse complement strand
GTTAGCAGTGTGCAGAAACAAGTGTTTCGGTTTGATGACAGATCAAGCGAAGCCCTTCTTTCTGATCACTGGGTCAGATTTGCTCTTTAACAAATTGGACGAGATAGAACACGAATATTGTTTCTCATTATCTCCGAGGAACAATGTTCAATGTGATAGCGATTTCAAGCGTTATCCGGTGTTGTCGTTGAAGTGGTTGTTATATCGCTTCAAGAGACTGTCTCGAAACAAGATTCTTTGTCAGGCTTGCCTGGTGAAGGGTGTTGGGTCGTGATCAGTTGTCTTGGGGTTATATAGTCAAGCAACTAAGCGCATACGGTGGATGCCTTGGCAGTCAGAGGCGATGAAAGACGTGGAAGCCTGCGATAAGGTTCGGGGAGCTGGCAAACGAGCTGTGATCCGGACATCTCTGAATGGGGAAACCCACCGACTTTCGGGTCGGTACCGTGCGGTGAATACATAGCCGTACGGGGCGAACTCGGGGAACTGAAACATCTAAGTACCCGAAGGAAAAGAAATCAACCGAGATTCCCTCAGTAGCGGCGAGCGAACGGGGACCAGCCCTTAAGCTGGACAACTGGTAGGAGAAGGCCCTGGAAAGAGCCGCCATAGTGGGTGATAGCCCCGTATCCGAAACCTGAGTCCAGTGAAATCGAGTAGGACGGGACACGAGACATCCTGTCTGAACATGGGGGGACCATCCTCCAAGGCTAAATACTCCTGACTGACCGATAGTGAACCAGTACCGTGAGGGAAAGGCGAAAAGAACCCCTGTGAGGGGAGTGAAATAGATCCTGAAACCGTATGCGTACAAGCAGTCGGAGCGGACTTGTTCCGTGACGGCGTACCTTTTGTATAATGGGTCAGCGACTTATGTTCAGTGGCGAGGTTAACCGTCTAGGGGAGCCGTAGGGAAACCGAGTCTGAATAGGGCGATTTAGTCGCTGGGCATAGACCCGAAACCGGGCGATCTATCCATGAGCAGGTTGAAGGTTGAGTAACATCAACTGGAGGACCGAACCCACTGTCGTTGAAAAGCCAGGGGATGACTTGTGGATCGGAGTGAAAGGCTAATCAAGCCCGGAGATAGCTGGTTCTCCCCGAAAGCTATTTAGGTAGCGCCTCGGACGAATACCACAGGGGGTAGAGCACTGTTTCGGCTAGGGGGTCATCCCGACTTACCAACCCGATGCAAACTCCGAATACCTGTGAGTACTATCCGGGAGACACACGGTGGGTGCTAACGTCCATCGTGAAGAGGGAAACAACCCAGACCGCCAGCTAAGGTCCCCAAGTACCAGTTAAGTGGGAAACGATGTGGGAAGGCTCAGACAGCTAGGAGGTTGGCTTAGAAGCAGCCATCCTTTAAAGAAAGCGTAATAGCTCACTAGTCGAGTCGGCCTGCGCGGAAGATGTAACGGGGCTCAAACTGGTCACCGAAGCTGCGGCTGCATACTTTGTATGCGGGGTAGGGGAGCGTTCTGTAAGCCTGCGAAGGTGTGTTGAGAAGCATGCTGGAGGTATCAGAAGTGCGAATGCTGACATGAGTAACGACAATGGGAGTGAAAAACTCCCACGCCGGAAGACCAAGGGTTCCTGCGCAACGCTAATCGGCGCAGGGTGAGTCGGCCCCTAAGGCGAGACCGAAAGGTGTAGTCGATGGGAAACGGGTTAATATTCCCGTACCTTGGATCACTGCGATGGAGAGACGGAGAAGGCTAGGTGAGCCGGGCGACGGTTGTCCCGGTTTAAGCGAGTAGGGAGAGGACTTAGGCAAATCCGGGTCCTCAATCCTGAGACGCGACGACGACTGCTCATGAGAGCGGGAAGTCATTGATGCCCTGCTTCCAGGAAAATCTTCTAAGCTTCAGGTGATTCGAGACCGTACCCCAAACCGACACAGGTGGTCAGGTAGAGAATACCAAGGCGCTTGAGAGAACTCGGGTAAAGGAACTAGGCAAAATGGTGCCGTAACTTCGGGAGAAGGCACGCCGGTATGTACGTGAAGCCCCTGCGGGTGGAGCGGAAGCCGGTCGAAGATACCAGGCCCCTGCGACTGTTTATTAAAAACACAGCACTGTGCTAACACGAAAGTGGACGTATACGGTGTGACGCCTGCCCGGTGCCGGAAGGTTAATTGATGGGGTTAGCATTCGTGCGAAGCTCTTGATCGAAGCCCCGGTAAACGGCGGCCGTAACTATAACGGTCCTAAGGTAGCGAAATTCCTTGTCGGGTAAGTTCCGACCTGCACGAATGGCGTAACGATGGGGGCGCTGTCTCTACCCGAGACTCAGTGAAATTGAAATCGCCGTGAAGATGCGGTGTATCCGCGGCTAGACGGAAAGACCCCGTGAACCTTTACTATAGCTTCACAGTGAACTTTGAGCATGTTTGTGTAGGATAGCTGGGAGGCTTTGAAGCGAGAACGCCAGTTCTCGTGGAGCCAACCTTGAAATACCAGCCTGATATGTTTGAGGTTCTAACTTGGTCCCCTGATCGGGGATGAGGACACTGTGTGGTGGGTAGTTTGACTGGGGCGGTCTCCTCCCAAAGCGTAACGGAGGAGCACAAAGGTGGGCTAAGCACGGTCGGACATCGTGCGGTTAGTGTAATGGCACAAGCCCGCTTAACTGCGAGACAGACACGTCGAGCAGGTACGAAAGTAGGTCATAGTGATCCGGTGGTTCTGTATGGAAGGGCCATCGCTCAACGGATAAAAGGTACTCCGGGGATAACAGGCTGATACCGCCCAAGAGTTCACATCGACGGCGGTGTTTGGCACCTCGATGTCGGCTCATCACATCCTGGGGCTGAAGCCGGTCCCAAGGGTATGGCTGTTCGCCATTTAAAGTGGTACGCGAGCTGGGTTTAGAACGTCGTGAGACAGTTCGGTCCCTATCTGCCGTGGACGTTGGAGATTTGAGGAAAGCTGCTCCTAGTACGAGAGGACCGGAGTGGACGAACCGCTGGTGTTCGGGTTGTGTCGCCAGACGCATTGCCCGGTAGCTATGTTCGGATAGGATAACCGCTGAAAGCATCTAAGCGGGAAGCCCCTTCCAAGATGAGATCTCCCTGGACCCTTGAGGTCCCTGAAGAGCCGTTCAAGACCAGGACGTTGATAGGTCGGGTGTGTAAGCGCTGCGAGGCGTTGAGCTAACCGATACTAATTGCTCGTGCGGCTTGACTATATAACACCCAAGACAATTGCGGATAACGCAACGAAATCGATATCACAGTCGAAAGACACACGTTCCATCTCGTCCACCCAGTGATCAACCGTTTTGCCTGACGACCATAGCGGTCTGGAACCACCTGATCCCATCCCGAACTCAGAAGTGAAACAGACCTGCGCCGATGGTAGTGTGGCGTTGCCCATGTGAGAGTAGGTCATCGTCAGGCTCCTAATACCAAAAACCCCAGCATCCTTGATGTTGGGGTTTTTTATTTTGGATCGAGGCCCTGCTGTGCACTACAACGGCCCCCATGTGACCAGCTTGCCGCAGGCAAGCGCAGGACGCGGGAGCGCAGCGACGGCGGGCCCGAAGGGCCGAAGGCCGCAGGCCTGAGCAATGTAGGTCATCGTCAGGCTCCTAATACCGAAAACCCCAGCATCCTTGATGTTGGGGTTTTTTATTGCCCGAAAGATAAGTTCATCCAGCTGCCACATGCCGGTGCGTCCCATGTGTGCGTCGCCTTCCTATAGTGCGTTCTTAGTGGCTCCTGCCCGGCCATTTGGTTGTAGGGTGTTGATTAATATAAAAAATACATCTGTGGAATGTATCTTGCTGTAGTTCCGGTGAACAATTCCCCATCAGGCAATCGGCAACGGCGCCGTCGCATGAAGTCACCCGGTGTCGACCAGGTCGGTTCCTGATCCAGATCAGTTTCCCTCGTTGGTATCTGTAGGCTTCATTCAACCCGGTGGGACCATTTGCCAGGTTTTGACAGGATCAGCCATGACGGATACAGCTTTTCGCTTCTTTTCCTATGCCGGAAAAATCAAGGTGCTCCACCTCAGTTGGGTGGCCTTTTTTATCAGCTTTCTGGTGTGGTTTAACCACGCACCGCTGATGTCTGCAATCCGCGAGCAGTTTGGCCTCAGTGCAGCGGAGGTCAATACACTGCTGTTGCTCAATGTGGCGCTGACCATACCGGCGCGAATCCTGATCGGTATGCTGGTTGACGGGCTCGGACCGCGTAAGGTTTACAGTCTGGTGTTGGTCATCTCAGGTGTTCTGTGTATAGCGTTTGCGTTGTCGACCACCTTTGAGCAGCTGGCCTTTACCCGCTTCCTGCTGGGGTTTGTCGGTGCCGGATTCGTGGTCGGGATTCGCTTGATCAGCGAGTGGTTCCCGGCCCGGGAATTGGGGCTGGCCGAGGGCATCTACGGAGGCTGGGGGAATTTCGGTGCTGCCTTTGCTGGCCTTTCACTACCGGCCCTGGCGCTCTGGTATGGAGGCGATGATGGCTGGCGCTGGGCCATAGGTACAACCGGTGTTATTGCCATCCTGTATGCCGCAGTGTTCTACCATCAGGTCAGGGACACGCCCAAGGGCTCTACTTATTTCAAACCCAAGCGCGGCGGCGCCATGGAAGTGACCAGTCGGGGGGATTTCATTCTCTATGTGGTCATGAATCTGCCATTGTTCCTGGCTCTCGGATTAATCGTCTGGCAATTGGGCCCGCAAAAGCTAGGCATGCTGGGCGCGGTAACAACCTACGTTTTATACAGTGTCATTCTGCTGATGCTGGTGGTGCAGGTTGTTCGTATCTGGCAAATCAACGGCCATGTATTCCAGCGCCCGGTGCCGGCTTTTGATCGCTACCCTTTCAAACAGGTGGCGCTTCTGAATCTGGTTTATATGGCCAGCTTTGGTTCCGAGCTTGCCGTGGTGTCCATGCTGCCACTGTACTTCCTGGATACCTTTGATATTTCACCGGTACTGGCCGGTATGTTGGGTGGCAGTTTTGCGCTGATGAACCTGTTTGGTCGTCCGGGCGGCGGATACCTTGCCGATCGGTTTGGCCGCAAGTTCATTACTCTGGTGATGTTGGCCGGTATTGCCCTGGGCTATTTGTTGATGGCGCAGATCGATAGCCATTGGCCATTGCCGGTAGCTGTGGCCCTGGTTCTGTTCTGTTCTGTGTTTGTGCAGGGAGGCTGCGGCGCGGTGTATGCCTCCGTACCGCTGGTCAAGCGCCGGTTGACCGGGCAGGTGGCCGGTATGGCCGGAGCCTATGGCAACGTTGGTGGTGTGGTGTTCCTGGTGGTTTTGGCGATGGTCACGCCCAAGGTGTTTTTCCTGGTGCTGGGTGGGATCGCCGTCGTGATCATGGCGATGGTGATGATCTTCATGGATGAGCCCAGCCCGCAGACGAGCGAAGTTATGCCGGATGGTTCCGTACGGATGATTGATGTGACATGAGCCCGCAATTGCACCTGCGAATCGGCCAACACAGCACGGCCGGTCGCAAGGAGACCAATGAAGATAGCCTGGGCGTCTGTTATCCGGAGGGTGAGGCGCTTGCCCTGAAGGGGGTTGTGGCGGTGGTTGCTGACGGCGTCAGTGCTTCCGAGTCCGGGCGCGAGGCGGCTGAGGCATGCGTCAAGGGCGTATTGCACGATTACTACAGCACCCCCGACTCCTGGTCTGTGGAAACGTCGGTTGGACGGGTGCTCGGAGCCCTCAACCGGTGGTTGCATGGCCGGGGACATCGCAGTCATGGTGATGCCAGGGGCATGGTATGCACCTGTAGTCTTGTGGTGGTCAAGAATAATCGTGCCTACGTGTTCCATGTGGGGGACAGCCGTGTCTATCTGTACCGTGACGGACGGCTGGAGTGCCTGACTCGCGACCATCACGTTCTGCTGGGATCTGACAGAACGGCCTTGTCCCGTGCCATGGGCGTGGAACTCAACGTCGAAATCGACATGAATCGGGTCGGTTTGCAGCCGGGAGATTGCCTGGTGCTGACCACGGATGGCGTTCATGGTTATCTGAGTGATGCGGCGATGGCTGAAAGGGTCCGCGACGCTCATCCGGAGGATGCAGCCAGGGCCCTGGTAGAGGCGGCCATGAAGCAGGGTAGTCCGGATAACCTGAGCGCTCAGGTGTTGGTGGTGGACAGACTGCCAGAGGAGGATATTGAGGCCCATTACGAACGTTTGCTAGCCTTGCCGTTTCCGCCGCCCCTGGAGCCTGGCCAACGTCTTGATGGCTATCGCATCGTTCGGGAGATCCATGCCAGCAGCCGAACCCAGGTGTACCTCGCGGAGTCGCAGGAAAGCGGGGAGCTGGTGGCCATGAAAACGCCTTCGCCCAATTTTGTCGATGATGCAGCCTACATTGATCGCTTCCTTACCGAATCCTGGGTGGCGAATCGGATTCAGAGCCCGCATATCGTGCGTTTTCTTGATCCCCCCCAGAATCGCCAATGCCTCTACTGCCTGACCGAATTTATTGAAGGTCAGACCTTGCGCGAGTGGATGAATGATAACCCCATGCCAGCTCCCGCTGTGGTGAGGGGTATGGTACGGCAGGTGGTGTCCGGGCTGCGTGCACTGCATCGCCTGGAAATGGTGCATCAGGACCTGAAGCCGGAAAACCTGGTGATCGACCAGCAAGGCACCATCAAGATCATAGATCTGGGGGCGGTCCGTATCCGGGGTATTGAGCAGATCGACGTGCCCTGGGGGCATGATGCGCGTCTGGGTACGGAAAGCTATGCCGCACCTGAATGTCTGGAGGGGGAGTTGGCCACTGCCGCCTCTGATCGGTACTCCCTGGGAGTGATCGCCTATGAGCTGTTAACCGGTCGCCTCCCGTACGACAAGCCCCCCAGGCCGTCCAGTCGGCATAAGCTGGTCTATCGGAGCGCTCGAGAGGTGAACCCAGATTTGCCGGTATGGCTGGATGCCTGCCTGCAGAAGGCCGTGGCTCTGAAGCCGGACGCCCGGTATTCCGCCTTGTCAGAATTCCTGAGGGATCTTGAGTTCCCGAATCCTTCTCTCACACCGTCCACCCGTGGCCCTCTGGTGGAACGTGTTTCAACCAAGGACTGGCGTTTTATCGCGGCGCTGTCACTGATGTTCAATCTGGTCTTGCTGGCTGCCCTGCTGCTCGATTACTAATGGTATACTCTCCCGACACGATAAAGTTCCGTTGCCATGGAGAATCAAATGCCGGTCCAAGATCACCTGGTCATTTTTGATACCACCCTGAGGGATGGCGAGCAGAGCCCTGGCGCTACCATGACCAAGGCAGAGAAGCTGCGTATTGCCAAGGTACTGGAGAAGCTTCGGGTGGACGTCATCGAGGCCGGCTTCCCCATTGCCAGTCAAGGCGATTTTGACGCGGTAAAGTCCATTGCAGAGGCCATCAAGGATTCCACTGTTTGCGGCCTGGCACGTGCGACAGACGGCGACATAGACCGCGCAGCCGAAGCGATACAACCTGCGCAAAGCGGTCGTATTCACACCTTTATCGCGACCTCCCCGATTCACATGAAGCACAAGCTGCAGATGCAGCCGGACGAAGTCGTAGAGCAGGCTGTCCGGGCGGTGAAACGGGCCCGTGGCCATGTCGACGATGTTGAATTCTCCTGTGAGGATGCCGGTCGCTCCGAGCTGGATTTCCTGTGCCGTATCATTGAGGCGGCCATTGATGCCGGTGCCCGCACGATCAATATTCCCGACACCGTTGGTTACGCCATCCCGGAACAGTTCGGGGAAACCATTCATCAGCTGCTGAACCGTATTCCCAATGCCGACAAGGCGGTATTTTCCGTGCATTGCCACAACGACCTGGGACTGGCAGTGGCGAACTCGTTGGCAGCAGTCAGCCGCGGCGCGCGCCAGGTAGAATGTACGATCAACGGTCTCGGCGAACGGGCGGGCAATGCTTCGCTGGAAGAAATTGTCATGGCGGTGCGCACCCGTCAGGATCTGTATTCCATCGATACCCGCATTGACACCCAGCACATTGTGCCCGCCTCACGACTGGTTTCGACTATTACCGGCTTCCCGGTACAACCCAATAAGGCAATTGTTGGCGCCAACGCCTTTGCCCATGAATCCGGCATCCATCAGGATGGCGTGCTCAAGCATCGTGAAACCTACGAGATCATGCGGGCCCAGGACGTCGGCTGGCACACCAACAGTCTGGTTCTGGGCAAACACTCCGGGCGAAATGCGTTCCGCACCCGCCTGCTTGAACTGGGTATCCAGTTTGAGACAGAGACCGAACTTAACGAAGCCTTCACCCGCTTCAAGGCATTGGCGGATCTTAAACACGAGATCTTCGACGAGGATCTGCAGGCAATTGCCAGCGATACTCGACAAAAAGAGGAAGAAGGCCGGTTCGGGCTGGTGTGCCTGCAGGTATGTTCGGAAACCGGCGTCGTCCCCAGGGCCAGCCTCACGTTGCTGATGGACGGCAGAGAGCACAAGGTTGAAGCCGAGGGTAGTGGGCCGGTGGATGCCACCTTCAAGGCGATAGAATCCCTGGTCGACTCCGGCTGTAATCTGCAGCTGTATTCAGTAAACAATATTACCAGTGGCACCGATGCCCAGGGTGAAGTGACGGTTCGTCTTGAGCGAGGTGGTCGGATTGTGAATGGCGTTGGCGCGGATACCGATATTATCATCGCCTCCGCCAAGGCCTACATTGAGGCCCTGAACCTGATCAGTCGGGGCGGCATTCGCCAGCACCCCCAGGTTGCCGATGTTTGATGTGTTCGATGTGAGAGTAACAACCGGGGCGTTCGGATGAGAGTGTCGGAAGCTGAGAGACAGTTCTATCTCGGGGTCGCAGGTATCCGTACATGGTATGCCCGTGAGCCCCTGCCGGGCGCCGCTCCCAGTCCGGTTTTTGAGTTTCCCGAGGAGGTTGCGCCGCCCGAATCGGCGGAGCCAGCGGCCCGCGTTGCCCCGGTGGCTGCGAAAACGTCGGCCAACAGGAAGCCTGCTCCGGAAGTGGCAGGGCGGGCCGTTGAGCGGATTGCCCATCTGCAGGCGCTGATGGCTGGAGAAAATACACCTGCGAATGCCTCTGCCCCGGAAGCGACGACGGAGTCCGGGACTGACGATGTCGTGTCCCGGCAGGCATCGGATGACGATGTGAATGAGGCGCCTGAGGAGCTGAGCCTGGCGCCATTGAAGGGGGGCGAGCTGAAGGTAACCCTCGGACTATGGGCGGTTGATGGCGTGCTGTTGTTGGGAGAAGTGTCGGATGACGCCAGTGCCCGTCTGCAGGACTCTCTGGCCGGCAATATTCTCAAGGCCCTGGGTTATGCGGAGCAGGCGAAGACTGAGAGTCTGCAATGGCCGGTTTTTGCCAACCCGCTGGTGCCGGGGAACGGCTTCGCCGATTTTACCCGGGTATTGAAGTCCCTGGCGGGAGAACGCGACGGTCGGCGGATCATCCTGCTCGGGGTCTTGCCCGCGGATTTGCCTACTGATCGCGATTCGTGGCTGGCCAGCACGCTGGGACAGGTGACCGTTGATTTTCCCCACACCCTGGCAGAGCTGGCTGCGGTGCCTTCCTACAAGCGCGCACTCTGGAAGCAGCTCAAACCGTTGACAAGGTCCCGGGCGTGACCCAATCGCAATACGATCAGGTTCGCCAGAATGACCGGGTGATCCGTCCGCTGTTGCCCGACGACTTGCCAGCTGTTCTGGATATCGAACTGCGGTGCTATTCCCACCCCTGGAGCGAGTCCGTGTTCCGTGACTGTTTCCGGCAGGATTACCGGCTATGGGCCTACCATTGTGGCGGCGCGCTGAGCGGCTATGCGATTGTTGCGTACCTGTATGATGAAGCACATCTGCTGAACCTGTGCATTGCCCCGGACATTCGCCGGGAAGGAGCCGGTCGTCGGTTGCTGCGGCATCTGCTGGCATACGCAGCGCACGACGGGATGCAGCAGGTGATTCTCGAAGTCCGCGAGTCCAATCGCAATGCAGCGGCGCTCTACCAGTCGGAAGGGTTTCGGGTTATCGGGGAGAGGCCGGGCTATTACCCTGCGCCCGAAGGGCGGGAGGACGCCATTGTCATGGCCTTCGGCTTGCCCGGCGCCTAGGGGCTATCCACGACTTTCCGGCCGCTACAGTGTTCGCGTCTGGATCTTATTCCCCCTATAATGGCGGCCTTTTCAGCGTATTTGATTCAGGTTGCTGTCCATTATGTCCACCCTTTCACAAGAAGTTTCCAAACGTCGTACCTTTGCGATCATCTCGCACCCCGACGCCGGTAAGACCACCATCACGGAAAAGGTCCTGTTGTTCGGGCAGGCGATCCAGAAAGCCGGAACCGTCAAAGGCAAGAAGTCCGGCCAGCATGCCAAATCCGACTGGATGGAGATGGAGAAAGAGCGGGGCATATCGGTGACCACCTCCGTCATGCAGTTCCCCTATGGCGACCGTTTGGTGAACCTGCTGGACACGCCGGGTCACGAAGACTTCTCCGAGGATACCTACCGCACGCTGACGGCGGTCGATTCCTGCCTGATGGTGATTGACAGTGCCAAGGGTGTTGAGGAACGGACCATCAAATTGATGGAGGTCACCCGTCTGCGGGATACCCCGATCCTGACGTTCATGAACAAGCTTGACCGGGATACAAGGGATCCGGTGGAGCTGATGGACGAAGTGGAGGATATCCTCAAGATCGCCTGCTCCCCGGTGACCTGGCCCATTGGCATGGGCAAGAATTTCAAGGGGGTTTACCACCTGCTGCGTGATGAGGTGATTCTGTACCAGTCGGGGCAGGGTCATATGATCCAGGAGCGTCGTGTCATTTCCGGTCTGGACAATCCGGAGCTGGATGACGTACTGGGCGCTTATGCCTCCGAGCTGCGTGATGAAATCGAACTTGTAAAAGGGGCGTCCCACGAGTTCGATCATGACGCGTTTCTCAAGGGCGAACTGACCCCGGTTTTCTTCGGGACTGCCCTGGGTAACTTCGGCGTCGACCATATGCTGGACGGTCTGGTGGAGTGGGCTCCGGCGCCGCAGCCAAGGGAGACCGATTTGCGGCCGGTGGAGCCGGCTGAAGATGTGTTTTCCGGCTTTGTCTTCAAGATCCAGGCGAACATGGACCCCCAGCACCGGGACCGGGTAGCGTTCCTGCGGATCGTGTCGGGGCGTTACAATCAGGGCATGAAAGCCCGCCATGTGCGGATTGGCAAAGAGGTGCGTTTTTCAGATGCGCTGACCTTCATGGCAGGTGATCGTGAACATGCGGAGGAAGCCTTTGCCGGGGATATTATCGGGCTTCACAATCACGGTACCATTCAGCTCGGTGACACCTTCACCTCCGGTGAGAGCATGAAATTTACCGGTATTCCGAATTTCGCCCCGGAACTGTTCCGTCGTATCCGCCTCAAGGACCCGCTCAAGTCCAAGCAATTGCAAAAAGGGCTCATCCAGCTGTCCGAGGAAGGCGCCGTCCAGGTATTCCGGCCGCTCAAGAACAACGACCTGATTGTGGGAGCCGTCGGTGTCCTGCAGTTCGATGTGGTGGTTAGTCGTCTCAAGAGTGAGTACAAGGTCGAGGCTGTGTACGAGGCAATCAATGTGGCGACCGCGCGATGGGTAAGCAGTAGTGATGAGCGTAAACTGGACGAGTTTCAGCGCAAGAACAATGATTACCTGGCACTGGATGGCAGCGACCAGCTGGCTTACATCGCACCGACCATGGTGAACCTGCAGCTGGCCCAGGAGCGTTATCCCGACATCCAGTTCCACAAGACCCGGGAACATTAATCACGGCGGAACGCTATGGAACTGGTTGATGCCCATTGTCACTTCGATTTCCCGGAATTTGACGGGCAGCGAGAGAGGGTGCTTGACCAGACGCGCGATGCAGGCGTTTCCCGGCTGGTGATACCCGGTGTTGATCGACAGAATTGGGAGCGGGTTATCGCGACCGCCGCCAGTTTGCCCGGCGTGTCGTATTGTCTGGGCATCCATCCGTGGTTTGTTGATGAGCACCAGCAGGACGATCTGGTCGTCCTGGAGGCGTTGCTTTCAGGCCAGGACAGGCGCTGCGTAGGGCTCGGGGAGTGCGGGCTGGATCGCCTGAGGGGCGAGTTGTCCAGCCAGATTCCGTGGTTCGAGGCGCAGGTGGACCTGGCCGGTCGGCTGGGGCGTTCCCTGGTTATCCACTCGGTACGAACCCACGATGAAATCCATGGAATATTGAGGGCTCGGGGCTTTCACGGCAAAGCGCTGGTTCATGGTTTTTCCGGAAGCTATCAGCAGGCCCGTAAACTGGTGGACCTCGGATGTTATATCGGTGTTGGTGGCGTCATTACCCATCCGCGCGCGAAGAAGACGCGGGATACGGTGGCGCGCCTGCCGCTGGAAGCTCTGGTGCTGGAGACCGATGCGCCGGACATGCCGCCGGAGGGTGTGAGGAAGGGGGCGAATTCGCCCGTTTTCCTGCCCCGGATATTCAGTGCGCTCGCAGGGCTGCGCCACGAAAACGCCGATCAGTTGGCCGGGCAGCTTAGGGATAACGTCTACCGGCTTTATGACTGGAAGCTGCAGGTGTAAGGGAATAACGAAACACCGAGCTTCGGGGTTGGCTTTCCTGTGAGGTTCGGATATACTTCGCGCCCTGGCTTTTCAAGGCGATGCCATCATCTCAGCCCCGAATGATGTCACTGCCAATCAATACAGGTACAGAACCCCTCCGGATGCCAAGCGTTTACCGGTGGTGGTTTTTAACGTTTCTTATATAGCGTTCAAGGCGGAATCAATGAAGACTCTGAGTGCGAAACCAGAAACAGTAACACGTGACTGGTACGTTGTAGACGCAGCCGGCAAGACGCTGGGTCGTCTGTCAACCGAAATCGCCCGTCGTCTGCGGGGCAAGCATAAGCCTGAGTATACCCCTCATGTAGACACTGGCGATTACATCGTTGTTATCAACGCAAGCCAGGTCCGGGTTACCGGGAAAAAAGCATCTGCAAAGATGTACTACAGCCACACTGGCTTTCCGGGTGGAATCAAGTCCATCAACTTCGAGAAGCTGGTCGACAAGGCTCCTGAGCAAATCATTCAGAAGTCTGTCAAAGGCATGCTTCCGAGTGGCCCGCTCGGCCGTGCCATGTTCAAGAAGCTGAAAATCTATGCCGGCGCTGAGCACCCTCATGCAGCCCAGCAGCCCAAAGAACTCGACATTTAACGGAAGGCGGATATGTCTGTAGCACAAAATTACGGTACTGGTCGCCGCAAGACATCCACGGCTCGGGTTTTCATCAAGCCGGGAAGCGGTAACATTTCTATTAACGGTCGCTCCATCGAAGAATTCTTCGGTCGTGAGACCCTGCGCATGATCGTTCGTCAGCCGCTGGTTGTTGCTGAGTCTACTGATCGTTTCGACATCAACATCACCGTCAAGGGTGGTGGTATCAGCGGTCAGGCAGGCGCGATCCGCCACGGTCTGACCCGTGCCCTGATGGATTACGATGAGACTCTGCGCCCGGCGTTGCGTCAAGCGGGTTACGTTACCCGTGATGCGCGTGAAGTTGAGCGTAAGAAAGTGGGTCTGCGCAAGGCGCGTAAGCGTCCTCAGTTCTCCAAGCGTTAATTTCGCTGGAGTATTGCAGCAGTCCAGAAAGCCCGGCCCGATGGTCGGGTTTTTTGTTGTCTGGAAAGTATGTTCCAATCTGTCGGGAGGTTGGGCGTTGGGTTTGCCTCCGGCTTTCCGACTTGTAAGGTCAGGGTAATTTCATTACCATTTGTGCGCTTATAATTTTGGGTTGTGAAGTCCTTTATGAAGTGTGGCAGCGCCGATTCGCGGTGCTCTGCGCCTCGCCTGATGGGAGAAAACCATAATGAGTAATGGCGACGTGAGCCAAGGCCGGCGCCGGTTTCTGATCGGTGCTACGTCGGTGGTAGGTGGAGTCGGCGTCGTCGGTGCGGCAGTCCCTTTCGTGGCGTCCTGGAATCCCAGCGCCAAAGCGGAAGCAGCTGGTGCGCCGGTTACCGCTAATGTCAGTAAACTGGAGCCGGGTCAGCAGATGACTGTGGAATGGCGAGGTAAGCCTGTCTGGGTTATCCGCCGTACACAGGAAATGCTGGACAACATTGAGAAGCTGAACGATGAGGTCAAGGATCCTCGGTCAAAGGATGCCGCTCAGCCTGCCTACATTGACGGCATTTACCGTGCCGTCAAGGAAGAGTACGTGGTTCTGGTCGGTATCTGTACGCACCTTGGCTGCTCGCCGCAGTTCCGCCCCGAAGTGTCTCCTGCCGATCTGGGAGAGGGCTGGCTGGGCGGATTCTACTGCGCCTGTCACGGTTCCCGGTATGACCTGTCCGGACGTGTCTTTGCAAACCAGCCGGCACCGCAGAACCTGGAGGTTCCTCCGTATCGTTTCGATGATGAGAACACTCTGACCATAGGTCTTGATCCGGAGGGGGCAGCGTAATGCAAAAGCTAGTATCCTGGATTGATGAGCGTCTTCCGGTTGTTGACGCCTGGAACAAACACGTTGGCAAGTATTACGCGCCAAAAAACTTCAACATGTGGTACTTCTTTGGCTCACTGGCCATGCTGGTGCTGGTCAATCAGCTGATTACCGGTATCTGGCTGACCATGAGTTACAACCCGACCGCCGAGGGCGCCTTTGCGTCGGTCGAGTACATCATGCGTGATGTCGAGTGGGGCTGGCTGCTTCGCTACTTGCACTCCACCGGCGCGTCAGCGTTCTTCGTGGTGGTTTACCTCCACATGTTCCGTGGCCTGATGTACGGCTCCTACCAGAAGCCCCGGGAGCTGATCTGGATCTTCGGCATGTTGATCTATCTGGTGCTGATGGCAGAGGCCTTTATGGGGTACCTGCTGCCCTGGGGGCAGATGTCCTACTGGGGTGCTCAGGTTATTGTTAACCTGTTTGGAGCCATTCCGGTTATCGGTGATGATCTGTCTCTGTGGATTCGCGGTGACTATCTGATCTCCGGCATCACCCTGAACCGTTTCTTTGCGCTCCATGTGGTCGCTCTGCCGATCGTTCTCCTTGGTCTTGTTGTGCTGCACATCCTGGCGCTCCATGAAGTGGGTTCCAACAACCCCGATGGCATCGATATCAAGAAGAACAAAGACGAGAACGGTATCCCCAAGGATGGTATTCCTTTCCATCCGTATTACACCGTCCACGACTTGCTCGGTGTGGGTGTGTTCTTCTTCATTTTCTTTATCGTGGTGTTCTACTTCCCGGAGATGGGCGGCCTGTTCCTGGAGAAGCCGAACTTCGAACCTGCCAACGCTCTGAAGACGCCGGATCATATCGCGCCGGTATGGTACTTCACGCCATTCTACGCAATGTTGCGGGCCGTGACCGTGGATCTGTTCGGTCTCGACGCGAAGTTCTGGGGTGTTGTCGTCATGGGTGCGGCCATCGCTATCCTGTTTGTCCTGCCCTGGCTTGACCGGAGCCCGGTACGTTCCATGCGTTACAAGGGCTGGATCAGCAAGATTGCCCTGGCGATCTTTGCCGTCAGCTTTGTGATTCTGGGCTACCTGGGTATCGTACCGGCAACAGAAGGGCGGACCATCGTTGCTCAGATTCTGACAACGCTGTACTTCCTCTACTTCATTCTCATGCCGTTCTACACGCGCATGGAGAAAACCAAGCCAGTACCAGAGAGGGTGACAGGATAATGAGAAAGCTGATTTTTGGTCTTTTCATCGCGATCCTGCCAGCCCTCGGGCTGGCAGCGGGTGCCGCCGTGCCTCTGGACACCATGGAGCCTGATCACACTAACAAGGCATCTCTTCAGCGTGGTGCGGCCTTGTTCACCAACTATTGCATGGGTTGCCACTCTGCCGAGTTTGCACGTTACAAGCGTGTTTCCGACGATCTGGGTATTCCGGCAGAGCTTTACGAGGAGAATCTGATCTTCACTGGTGCCAAGATTGGCGAGCTGATGAAGGTTTCTATGAGCAAGGACCAGTCCGCTGACTGGTTTGGTGCGCCTCCTCCTGACCTGACCCTGGAGTCCCGTCTGCGTGGCGAGAGCTGGATTTATTCCTACCTTCGGGGGTTCTACAAGGATGACACCCGCCCACTCGGCGTGAACAATGTTGTCTTTGAAAATGTTGGTATGCCCCATGTTTTGGCTGACTTGCAGGGGCTGTGTGCGGTTGAACCCAGAATTGGTGAGGGTTCCAGCGTTGATCCGTTGAGCGGTAACATTAACAATGCCGATGTCTGCCCTGAATATGCCATTGAGGGCAGCATGTCTGCAGCGGAGTTTGATCGGGCAATGTACGACCTGACCAACTTCCTGTCCTATATGGGCGACCCGGTGAAACAGGAGCGTGAACGTCTGGGGATCTTCGTACTGATCTTCGTGGCGATCTTCTTTATTTTCGCCTACCTGCTCAATCGGGAGTACTGGAAGGACGTACACTGAGATTTCAGGTATAATCTCGTACCCTGAGTTCCAGCGGGCAATCGCCGGCCCGCTGGATTTTTGCGTTTTTCAGGATCATTTCGGTTTGTTTACTCGTGAGGTAGTTCTATGGGCGTTGTGACCAAGCGGTCATCAATGACGTTTTTCTCGGACCCGGCCAGCCATTACAGTCATCGTGTACGCATTGTACTGGCAGAGAAGGGTGTAACGGTTGATGTCGTCGATGTTGACCCGGATAACCCCCCGGCGGAGTTGGCCGACCTTAATCCGTATAATGCCCTGCCTACCCTGGTGGATCGTGATCTGGTTCTCTATGAACCGAATATCATGATGGAATATCTGGATGAGCGTTTTCCCCATCCGCCGTTGCTGCCGGTGTATCCGGTCGCGCGGGCCAATAGCCGGCTGATGATCCATCGGATCCAGAAAGACTGGTGTGGCCTGGTAGACCAGATCCTGGCACAACCGGGAGCCAAGGCTTCCGAGGCTGCCCGCAAGGAGCTGCGGGAAAGCCTGCTGGCGACAGCCCCCCTGTTCGGAGAGATGCCATTCTTCCTGTCCGAAGAGTTCACGATCGTGGATTGCTGTATCGCTCCGATCCTCTGGCGTCTTCCGGCTCTGGGGATTGAGCTTGACGACAAGCAGGCCAAGCCATTACAGAAATACATGGAAAGTATCTTCAGTCGTGAGGGGTTCAAGGCGAGCCTTTCCGATCTGGAAGAAGATATCCGTAGCTAACACAGCAATGCAGGGCCTGAAGAACGGGTCAGGAGAAAGGCAGTGCCTGATAGCAAAGTTACCATGACGTCCAGTCGCCCTTACCTTGTCAGGGCGTTCAATGAGTGGGTCCTGGACAATGACTGTACTCCCTATATCGTCGTTGATGCGGGTGTGCAGGGGGTTCAGGTGCCAACCGAGCATGTTGCCAATGGTCAGATCGTTCTGAACATCAGTCCGGGTGCGGTGCGTGGGCTGGTGATCGGTAACGGTGCGTTGGAGTTCAGCGCCCGGTTTGGTGGTGTCCCCATGCAGGTGTTTATACCGTTGCAGGCGGTCATGGCCATTTATGCCAAGGAGAATGGAGAAGGGATGGTGTTTGGCAGCGAGCCGGGCTCCCCCGATCCTGATGACGACGGTACCCATGATTCCGGGGGAAGTGGTCAAAGCTCCGGAGAGCGTCCGTCAGGTCGTCCAACACTGAAGGTCGTCAAATAGGCGTCCAGAAGTAAAAAAGCCAGCATCCCGCTGGCTTTTTTATTACCCGCCGAAAAGTTTGCCGTCGATCAGTCCGCAGAGGGCATTGATAATGACAAGCAGCAATGGCGTCGCTGCGGTGGCGGACAGGTTGTCCAGGGCTATTTCATGGTCCTCCGGGTGGAGAAGGGAGGTGATGTCGGATTTTTCCTTCGCGCTTAGAACCACTACCCGCATTTCCCGGTCATGGGCGGCCTGGATGGCCTGAATAAGGTTTGCTTTGTGCCCGTCATCCACAATGACAAAGAGCAGGTCATCGGCCTTTCCAATGGCGCGAACCTGCCTGGAAAACGTGTCATTAAAACGATTGTCGCGACAGATCGCGGAGTAGGTGGTGGCGTCAGCGCCGAGGTTGATGGCGGGGAGTGCTGGCCGGTCGTTTTCAAAGCGGTTCAGCAGCGCCGTGCAGAAGTACTGGGCAAGGATATTGGCATTCCCGTTGGCGCAGGTGATGATCTTGCCGTCGCTCAGGAGGGTGTGCACAAAGGCATCCGCCGCTGCTTCAATGGCGGGCGCTGTCGTGCTGGCAGCGTGGGCAGTGTGCTCCATGTGCGCAGCAAACCACTGGTTGATCTGTTGTTCGGTATCGGTCATGTTCACGCCTGAATTGCATTTTTTATCCATTGTACCCGGTATTTTTTGATATCGCCGGGCGCGATCGCAATGACATCAATGCGGCTGGGCACGTTCCAGAGTCCGTTCCGATGCAGATAAAAGGATGCTGCTTTCACCAGTCTGCGCTGTTTTTCCCGGGTCACAGACTCCGCGCCGCCACTGAAGCTGCCATGGCCGCGGTAGCGGACTTCGAAGAAGACCAGTGATTCACCGTCGCGGCCGATGAGGTCAATTTCGCCACCACGACTGAACACGTTACGTTCCAGGATGGTGACGCCGCGGCTCTGCAGATATCTTGCAGCGACAGCCTCTGTGTGGTTCCCAATGGCTTTGCTGCCTGGTTTGCCGTCCATGGCGAGTTTCCCGTTTTCTGGTGGTTATTCTTCTTCCCTGGTGATGTCATCTTCCGGCCCGGATGTTAACAGTTCTGGCGTTCCGCCCGAGAAGCGTGCCCACAGCTGTTGGCGGTGAATGCTCCCTTGCGGCGCCATGGTCAGAACCCCGGTCTGACCCTTGATGCTCGATCCTTCGACCTGCCGCAGAAGTGGCAGGCGCTTGCTCAGGTTCCACGCATCCGCGCCCATGGCGAACAATCTGCCCAGTTGGCCCCGCATGTCCGGTAGTGCCTGGAGCGCAGTATTGCGGAACTCGTTTTCGTCATCAAGAACCCAGGGAATGTCAGTGAAGATGACGTTGTTGAGGTCGCGATCCCGAGAGGGATCCTCATTGCCCTCATACACCATGGATGGTGAATACACGGGAAGATCACCGCCAAAATAGAAAGCAAACAATGGCTTGAACTGCCTGGCAATGGTGGGTTCGGCGACCATCACCACGGCATCCGCGTCTTGCCTGCGACGGGGTTCAAACTCGACATTCACCCCTGCGGTGCGCTCTACATCAATCGCCCGCTCACGGGAAGCGGTGATGCCGAGTAAGTCGGCGGTTACTGCCCGGAAATTGTCTTCCTTGAAGTAGCGTTCAATGTCCAGTGCGATACTGCCATTCTCCGCCATGCGCTCCAGCAGCGCGGATTCCAGGCGGTCCCCCCATTCACCCTGGGGAATCAATGCCAGTATCTGGTCATTGTTTTCGCTGGCAAGCCGGTCGGCGATCTGGCGGGCTTCGTCTTCGGCGGAGAGGCCAAACTGGTATAGGCCGGATGGTGCTTCAGAGCCCTGTGGCAGATAGTTCAGGCCAAGTACCGGTACCGGCATGGACTCCATCTCGGCGAGGCTGGCCAGTGCCTCTTTTTCCAGCGGGCCGACAACAAGATCCTGCCCGTCCGCCGCAAACTCCTGATAGAGGTCCCGGAAGTCCTTGCCGGAAGAATCGACTACCCGAATCTCGGTTTTGCTGCGGTCGGCGGACTGGTCATCATAGTAGGCGGCAAAAAAGCCGTCCCTGATGGCTTTGCCTGCGTTTGCCAGTGGGCCATCTAGCGGCAGTGCGAGTGTGATTCGCTCTGGCCGGGTCTCGGCCAGGCTGGCAATCAACTGAAGCTCGGAAGGCATGGCGATGGCGGCGGGATGCCCTGGCCAGTTGCTTTGCCACTGGCGTACTGTGCGACCCTGCTCATCCAGATTCATGCCAGGTTTCCTCAACATCCCGGCAAGCTCTATCCAGCCCTGACCTTCATATCCGATGATCTGACCGCTGTCCTCTGATAGCTGCTTGTCTGAGGTGGCCTTGAGGGCTTGCCAGATGCGGTCGTGGATTTCCTGCATATCCTGGTGGGAGTCGGATTGCGCAAGCAGTATCAGGGTAGCTGCGGCGGACAGGTTGTCGCCGGCCAGCTGCAGGGTGTCGGCCTGCAGATTGGCAGCGCGCGCCATCAGGCCTCGCTCATAGTTCAGGAACTGCTCTGGCTTCAGGCTGCTGGAGAGTTCGTCGGCCCATGCCCGATCCTCCAGGGCGGTGGCACTGCCCATCGAAAGTAACAGATACTGATCCATCAGGTTGCCAGTGGGCTGGCTCAGCAGGTCGCTCTGTAGAATGATTCGTGCGGCTTGGTGATCACCCTGATTCTGGAACCGGTCTGCGGTGCGTAGCAGGTATTTCTGAGCCTCGTTCCGGTCACTATGGGCACTTGCGGTCTCAATAGCCTGGCTGGCGGTTTCGGCCACCTCGGACTCCAGGTTGACGCTGGCACATCCGGCGGCCAGCATTGTCAGTAGCAGAACGGTGATGAAAGTTCTCGGGGTCAGACAGTGTTTGGTCATGGCGGGCTCACGATACTCCGGGTAAATACGCTTGTGACGCTGGATAAACGACGGCATCATGCCGGGAGTCCGGAATTTGGCGGGCTCCCCTGTATCATTCTCAGGCCGGCAAGTTTAACAGCTCCCGGGCCATTTCACATGACGTTGGTGTCATGGTCCCCAGACAAGAGAGGCATAAGTGAAATCAGCCCCCGGTTCCCAGGCCAGGTCAGGCACCCTATACATTGTGGCAACGCCCATTGGTAATCTGGAGGACCTGTCCCCCAGGGCGTCCTCAACGCTGGCAAGTGTCGCCGTAATTGCCGCTGAGGATACGCGCCACAGTGGCCGGCTGTTGCAACACCTTGGTATCAGCAAGCCGATGCTGGCGCTTCACGATCATAACGAGCGCGACAGGGCTTCCCGATTGCTCGATCGACTGGAATCCGGGGAGGATGTGGCGCTGGTATCCGATGCCGGTACGCCGTTGATTTCTGACCCGGGTTATGTGCTGGTGCGCCAGGCGAGAGAGCGGGGTATCAGGGTGAGCCCGGTTCCCGGTCCTTGCGCCCTGGTAACCGCCCTGAGCGCGGCCGGCCTGCCTACGGACCGTTTTCTGTTTGCTGGCTTTTTGCCTTCCAAACGTGGCGCCCGTCGGTCCGAGCTGGAGGCGTTGGCTGCGGAGACGGCTACGCTGGTCTTCTATGAGTCGCCCCACCGGATCCTGGAAACCGTTGCTGAAGTTCGCGATGTGATGGGGGGGGAGCGCGAAATCGTCCTTGGTCGCGAACTTACGAAAACCTTCGAAACCTTCTACGCCGGGCCGGCGGGTGAGGTCTGTCAGGTTATTGAGGCGGACCCCAACGGGGCTCGTGGTGAGTTTGTGGTGATGATCCATGGGGTGCGACGTGAGTCGGACATGGATGACACCGGGGCTGTCGATACGGATAAACTGTTGCAGTTGCTGGCGGCTGAGTTGCCGGTCAAGAAGGTGGCGAAGATAGCCGCGGAACTGACGGGGCGCTCCAAAAACGAATTGTATCAGCGCGTGTTAGCCCTGAAACCGGAGTGAGTGAGCGGGTTTCGCTTGCACGCTTTCGTTCGCAGGAGTATTGTCGTGCCCGAGCTCGCCAGACAGTCGCCGCCAGTACGCTGGGGGAGGAAAGTCCGGGCTCCGCAGGGCAAGGTGCCAGGTAACGCCTGGGCGGCGTGAGCCGACGGAAAGTGCAACAGAAAGCAGACCGCCTAAGCGCCTTCGGGCGCCGGTAAGGGTGAAACGGTGCGGTAAGAGCGCACCGCGTGACTGGTAACAGTTCACGGCGATGGTAAACCCCACCTGGAGCAAGACCAAATAGGAATCCAATGGCGTGGCCCGCGCTGGATTCGGGTAGGTTGCTTGAGGCCTGTGGTGACGCAGGCCCTAGATGAATGACTGTCCACGACAGAACCCGGCTTATCGGCGAGCTCGTTTTTCCTGCCTTTGCTGTTTGTCATTCTCAGACGGCGCCTTTTATAGCCAAAAAATCTTAAACCTCACTTGCCATCTTCAGACCTTTTTGCAGGTCTATGATTTTTATCCCTTTCTTTTTCGTAATCCGTGTCCTCTGGTGAATCCTGAGCTGTAACCTCTTGTCATAAAAGGAACTTTTACAGGTGCGACGCCGTTAGCGGCGCTTGCATTGTGTATTGCGTGTTTCTATAGTGTGCAGAAGTGGGAAAAAGTGGTTTTTAGTGGTTTTTTTTGGTTTCTGAACCCCAGAGTCGGTGCAAATGAGCAATTTTCTTGGCAGTCATGCCATCAATATGGATGCGAAGGGTCGCTTGGCGATCCCCGCCAAGGTGCGTGAGGAACTCGCGCAAGCCTGTGGTGGTCGCATTGTATTGACTGCCAATGCTGATGAAGAGCGCTGTCTGTTGGTGTATCCAGAGCCGGAATGGGAAATCCTCCGGCCCAAGATTGAAGCCTTGCCCAATATGAACAAAGCGGCCCGTCGGCTGCAGCGCTTGATTCTGGGTAATGCTGCGCCCATGGAGCTTGATGGCGCGGGGCGCATTCTTGTTCCGCCTACACTGCGCAGTTATGCGCACCTGGAGAAAAAACTGATGCTGATCGGGCAAGGCAAAAAGCTGGAGCTCTGGAGCGAAGAGCGCTGGTTCGCCTGGCTGGATGAGTCCTCGGACGACGAAGACATGCCGCCAGAGATGGAGGCACTTTCCTTATGACCTCCGAGCGCAAGCAGGGGGCTGCGGGCCAGAAGTTCTCGCATCGCTCCGTGCTCCTGGATTCGGCGGTCGATTATCTGATTAATGACCCCGATGGTTTGTACGTCGATGGCACCTTTGGTCGTGGTGGCCACAGTCGGTTGGTGCTCGGAAAGCTCGGGGAGCAGGGCCGGTTACTGGGAATAGACAAGGATCCCGAGGCAATTAGGGCGGCCCGTGAGCTGGCTTCCGAGGATACACGCTTCTCCTGTTATCACGGATCTTTTGCCGAGCTTGATGCGGCTATCCGGGAGCAGGGATGGGAAAGCGTGAACGGAGTGTTGCTGGATCTGGGGGTGTCTTCGCCGCAACTGGATGACGCCGCCCGTGGATTCAGCTTCATGCGCGATGGTCCGTTGGATATGCGCATGAATCCCGAGCAGGAGCCCAGCGCCGCGCAATGGCTGGCGAAGGCCGAGGAACGCGAAATTGCGGACGTCATCTACCGCTACGGAGAGGAGCGTTTCTCCCGTCGCATCGCTCGCCGAGTTGTCGAACGTCGGCAGGAAGCGCCGCTGCAGACCACCCGGGAGCTGGCGGAGCTGGTCAGTCAGGCGGTCCCGAAAAAGGAAAAGAACAAGCATCCTGCAACCCGGACATTTCAGGCAATCCGGATTTTTATCAATCGGGAGCTTGAGGATCTGGAGGTGGTGCTTGCTGCGGCGGCGGAGCGGCTTGCACCGGGTGGGCGTCTGGTGGTGATCAGTTTCCACTCGTTGGAGGACCGTTTGGTCAAGCGGTTCATGCGGGATATTGCCCGTGGGCCCAGGTTGCCAAAAGGGGTGCCGGTGACGGCTGCCGAGGAGGCCTCGGAGTTTCGTTTGATCGGCAAGGCCAATAAAGCCAATACGGAAGAAGTGAGCGATAACGTTCGGGCGCGAAGTGCAGTCATGAGAGTGCTTGAGCGTGTTCATAACAATCAGGGTTTACAGGGGAGCGCATGAGTATGGGCGCCGTAGCTATTGAGCCAGCGGTCAGGACCGCGGGTCTGAACAAGCAGAAGGTCAAGGACGGGCTGGCGAGTGCGGTTCGTGTGTCGCAGCAGGTGTTTGAGTCGTTGCAACAGAAACGAGTGCTGATTTCCGTTGCGCTGGTGGGCTTGCTGATTGCGTCTTCCATTGGCGTGGTTGTGAGCGCTTATGAGAACCGGGAGCTGTTCAACACCTTGTCACAGCTCCAGGGTGAGCGGGATCAGTACCAGCGTGAATGGAGTCAGTTGCTGCTGGAGCAGAGCGCATTAAGTGCCCATAGCCGGGTGGAAGCTCTTGCGGCTCAGCGTTTTGGAATGGTTGTGCCCGGTAAAGAGGATATTGTGCTGGTGCCGCTGATGACGCCGGTAGCGGGCCTTTGAACACTGATAATAACTAACTCAGGGTGACTGTTTTGTCCGATCAGGGAAAGAACTCAACATGGAGTCAGCGATTGGCTGCCGGGCTGAAAGCCTGGCGCTATGGCTCTGTGCTGGGCGTTTTCCTGGTTGTGGTGGCCGCTCTCGGCTGGCGCCTGGTGGACCTGCATGTGGTCGATAACGAATTCCTGCGCAAGCAGGGCGATGTGCGCACCATCCGCGTGGAATCCATCGATGCCCACCGGGGTGTTATCACGGATCGTCATGGGGAATCCCTGGCTGTCAGCACGCCGGTACAGACGGTGTGGGCCAATCCATCCGAACTGGGCCCGGACGAACCCCGTTTAAGTCATCTGGCGCGCCTGCTCGACATCAATGAAGCTCGTTTACGGCAGCGGCTGGCATCCTACGAAGGTCGTGAGTTCATGTACCTTCGTCGCAAGATCCAGCCGGGCCTTGCCGAACAGGCGTTGGCGCTGGGTATCCCGGGGGTATACAGCCGTCAGGAATATCGCAGGTATTATCCGGCGGGCGAGGTGACTTCCCATGTGGTCGGGTTTGCCAACATAGATGAAAGCGGGCAGGAAGGCATAGAGCTGGCCTACAACCAGTGGCTGAGTGGCGAGAGTGGCCGCAAGCGGGTGCTCAAAGATAATCGCGGACGGGTCATCAAGGATCTGACGTTGATCCGTGATGCCAGACCCGGAAGAGATCTCGCCTTAAGCATTGATCTGCGCCTGCAGTACCTGGCCTATCGGGAGCTCAAGGCGGTTGTCGGAGCACACAGTGCCCGCGGCGGAACCCTGGTCATGCTGGACGTGGATACCGGGGAAGTGCTGGCGATGGTCAACCAGGGCTCCTACAACCCCAATGACCGTAGTCAGTTGAGTGCGGGCCGGTTGCGGAACAAAGCCATTACGGATCTGTTTGAGCCCGGTTCCACCATGAAACCGGTCACTATGGCGGCGGCCCTGGAGTCCGGAAAGTTCAATCACAACAGCACGATTGATACAGCGCCGGGTTATCGGCGCTTTGGTCGTTTTACCATCCGCGACAGTCGCAATTACGGCGTAATAGACATGACCACCATCATTTCCAAGTCCAGCAACGTGGGGATGAGCAGAATTGCCACAGAGCTTGGTGGTGACGTCATCCGGGATCTTTACTCCCGACTCGGTATTGGCCAGCCGACAGGAATCGGGTTCCCCGGCGAAGCCGTTGGCGTTCTGCCGGCACCGCCCAAGTGGCGCCCCGTGGAAGAGGCGACCTTGTCCTATGGCTACGGCATGAGCGTGAACGCCCTGCAACTGGCGCAGGCATACATGGTGCTGGCCAATGGCGGCATTCGCTATCCATTGAGTCTGCTGAAGCGGGAAGAGCGGCCACCGGGGGAACGCGTGCTGTCTGAAAAGGTCTCATTTCAGATACGGGAAATGCTGCGCGAGGCCGTTGAGCATGGCACGGGCAAACGCGCGCAGCCGGGTTTTTATTCCGCCGGCGGCAAGACCGGTACTGTGCACCTGGTGGGGAAAGGTGGCTATCAAGACAGTCAGTACAAGGCCATCTTCGCCGGTATGGCACCTATTGATCATCCGAGAATCGTAACAGTGGTGGCGGTAGACGCACCTCAATCCGGTGAATATTACGGTGGCGAAGTGGCGGCACCGGTATTTGCCAGAGTCATGAGCGATGCGCTGCGGCTGCTGAATGTGAAACCGGAACTGGAAGTCGGTGACGCACCAGCAGGACCGAAAACACCCGGGGAGCGGGGGTAAGCTATGTGTATCACATCACTCAGCACATTGTTACAGGGTATCGCACCGGTACCGTCGGTCTTCGACGTGACCATCCACGGCTTGCAAACGGACAGCCGGGAGGTGACCTCGGGGGACGCCTTTATTGCACTGGCTGGCAGTCAGACCCCCGCCGATTATTATGTCGATCAGGCCGTGGCGGCGGGAGCAACCGTCATTATTCTTGAGGTCGATGAGCCCGGCGAGTGCCGTGAACACCACGGTGCCCTGATCGTTCCTGTCACCGGCCTGCAAAGCAAGCTGGGCAAGATTGCCGATCGATTTTTCGAACACCCCTCCCAGCGCCTGCGCCTGATCGGGGTGACCGGAACCAATGGCAAAACCTCGGTCAGTCAGTACATCGCACAGCTGCTCCAGCAAACCGGAACACCCTGTGGGGTGCTGGGTACCCTGGGGTACGGCATGCCGGGTGCGCTTCAGGTGGCATCCCACACCACGCCGGATGTGGTTCAGGTCAACCGGGTGTTATCCCGGATCCTGGCGCAGGGTGGCCGTGCCGCGGCGATGGAAGTGTCTTCCCACGCGCTTGTGCAGGGCAGGATCGACCGGCTCACCATGACGGGTGCCGTGTTTACCAACCTGACCCGGGACCATCTTGATTATCACGGCTCCATGGAAGCCTACGGCGCGGCCAAGGCCCGCCTGTTTGAGCGAGAGGAACTGCACTTCGCCGTGGTCAATTTTGATGATCCGTTCGGACGTCAGCTGTACGAGCAGCTTGAAGGCAAATGTGATCGTGTGCGCTACAGCCTGCACGAGGCCCAGACGGAATTGTGGCTGACGGAATTCGAGCCAACCCTGCACGGGTTCAGCGCATCGGTGGATGGCGAATGGGGCGCGTTCGACATCAGTGTGCCGTTGATGGGCAGCTTCAACGCCAGCAACGTGCTCGCGGCGATGGCAGCTGTGCTCAGTCTTGGCGTGCCGGTAGAGCGGGTTCAGAAAGCCGTCGACTCGCTGCAACCCCCGCCCGGTCGGCTGGAACCGTTCACCGGCGCCAATGGCGTGCGTGTGGTGGTGGATTATGCCCACACACCGGATGCCCTGGCCAATGCGCTGGCGGCGCTTCGTCCCCATGTAAAAGGCCGGTTGTTCTGTGTGTTCGGTTGTGGTGGTGACCGGGACAGCGGCAAGCGTCCCGAAATGGCGGCGGAAGCGGAAAAGGGTGCGGATGTTGTCGTGGTGACTGATGACAACCCCCGGGGTGAGCATCCGGACTCCATTGCCCGCGATATTCTGGAAGGGTTTTCAGATCCGGGCCAGGTTGCGGTGATTCATGATCGCGCTGAGGCGATTGCCCGAACGGTCCGTCAGGCTGGCGAGGGTGATGTCGTGCTGATCGCTGGCAAGGGCCATGAGACCTACCAGGAAATCGCCGGGCAGAGGAGCCATTTCAGCGACGCGGAACAGGTTCGCCATATTCTCCAGCTCAATGGAGGTGTGGCGTGATCCGCGCCTTCTCGCTGGCGGAAGCCATCGCGCTGACAGGCGGCCAGTGTCGGGCGGCCGACGCCGGGCAGCGTCTGTTTTCAGGTGTTTCCACGGATACCCGCAGGATTGGTCGTGGGGATCTGTTTCTGGCGCTACGGGGCGAACACTTTGACGGTCACCAGTTCCTTGCGACCGCTCGGGATGCCGGCGCCGTGGGTGCGGTGGTGGATGCCGAAGACCGGACCGTGGATATACCGCAGGTTGTGGTCAAGGATACCGTGGAGGCATTGGCACAGCTGGCAGCAGGCAACCGTAACGAGAGCGCCGCCCGGTTTGTGGCGGTCACCGGCAGCAGCGGCAAAACCACGGTTCGGGAAATGGTGGCGTCCATTCTGTCACAGATGGGAACCACCCTGGCGACAGAGGGCAATCTGAACAACCACATCGGAGTTCCTCTCACCCTGTTCCGGCTGGAGAAGGAACACCGTTTTGGCGCCATTGAACTGGGCGCCAGTGGGCTGGGGGAAATTGCCCACACAGTGGCGATTACCCGTCCGGACGTGGCCATCCTGACCAATGCCGGTCAGGCCCACCTGGAGGGGTTCGGCAGTTACAAGAATATTGTCGGCGCCAAAGGCGAGATCATTGATGGCGTTGGCCCCGACGGACTGGTGGTCCTTAACAGCGATGATCCTGCGTTTGGTGCCTGGCAGCAGCGGGCGGGCCAACGAAGGGTCGTTGCCGTCAGTGGCAAGGCCCGGGACTCAGTGGATTATTACCCGTCCGGGATCAGCGTTGATATCGATGGACAAAGTTTCATCGCACACGGCGCCGATGACTGGCAGTGTAGCGTCTCTCTGGCTCTCCAGGGCGAACACAATATCACCAATGCCCTTCTGGCTATCGCTGCTACCCGTGAGCTCGGGGCGACGGATGAAGCCATCCGCAAGGGGCTGGCGGCGTTGGAAGCAGTGAAGGGGCGGTTGCAGATGGTGGCGCTGTCCGGAGATCTGACGCTGATCGACGACAGTTATAACGCCAACCCGTCGTCCATGAAGGCCGCCATCGATGTTCTGGCGGCCAGGCCGGGTACCCGCGTAGCGGTATTTGGCGCCATGGCGGAGCTCGGGCCCGAGAGCCTGGCGTTGCATCGCGACGTGGGCGCCCATGCCCGCGACTGCGGGATAGAACGCCTGGTGGTCGTGGGCCCGGGGTGTGAGGGGTATGTCGAAGGTTTTGGGGAAACGGCTGAAATATGCCCGTCCCACAATGATGCCGTGGACCGCCTGTTGGCTGGCCCGCAGCTTCCGATGACCGTTTTGGTCAAGGGTTCTCGCAGTTCCGCCATGGATCGCGTGGTGGAGGGAATGAAAGAAAAGGTGAATAACTCATGCTGCTCTGGCTAACAGAGGTTCTATCACAATATTTTACCGCCCTGACGGTGTTTCAGTATCTGACGCTGCGCGGGATTCTGGGCACGCTGACGGCGTTGGCCATATCGCTGCTGATCGGTCCGGTGATGATTCGCAAACTGAGTCAGTATCAGATCGGTCAGGC
Organism: Marinobacter alkalisoli; assembly: GCF_045449795.1. Classification (NCBI taxonomy): domain Bacteria; kingdom Pseudomonadati; phylum Pseudomonadota; class Gammaproteobacteria; order Pseudomonadales; family Marinobacteraceae; genus Marinobacter; species Marinobacter alkalisoli. Next base: position 78,975 of record NZ_JBJJLB010000015.1, on the reverse strand, counting down.
GGTGCGTGACGACGGTCCGCAGACACATCTGAGCAAGGCCGGAACGCCTACCATGGGAGGCGCGCTGATCCTGGTTGCCATTGGCATCAGTACCCTGCTGTGGGCGGATCTCAGCAACCGCTATGTGTGGGTAACGATTCTGGTCACGCTGCTGTTTGGCGCTATCGGCTGGGTCGACGATTACCGCAAAGTTGTGGAGCGCAATCCGCGGGGCCTGCCGGGCCGCTGGAAATACTTCTGGCAATCGGTGATTGGTGGCGCCGCCGCGGTTGCATTGTTCTTCAGTTCTTCGTTGCCACAGGAAACGTCGTTGTATGTGCCCTTTTTCAAGAGCGTATCGCTGACCCTCGGCCCGGTGATTTTTATCCTGCTGACCTATTTCGTGATTGTCGGTAGCAGCAACGCGGTCAACCTGACGGATGGTCTGGACGGCCTGGCGATCATGCCAACGGTCATGGTGGCCGGCGCACTGGGTCTGTTTGCCTATCTGTCCGGCCACGCCCAGTTTGCCAATTACCTGCTGATTCCGCACTTGCCGGGTACCGGGGAACTGATTGTGTTCTGTGGCGCCCTCGTTGGCGCCGGCCTCGGCTTTCTCTGGTTCAACACCTACCCGGCCCAGGTGTTCATGGGGGACGTCGGTGCCCTGGCTCTCGGGGCAGCCCTGGGGGTCGTGGCCGTGATCGTCCGCCAGGAAATTGTGCTGTTCATCATGGGCGGGGTGTTCGTCATGGAAACCGTATCGGTGATCCTGCAGGTGGCGTCCTACCGGCTGACCGGTCGGAGGATCTTCCGCATGGCGCCGTTACATCACCATTTTGAATTGAAAGGCTGGCCCGAACCACGAGTCATCGTGCGTTTCTGGGTCGTTACTGTGGTTCTGGTTCTGATTGGCATTGCTAGTCTGAAACTGCGATAGGGGAATGGCGTCTCTATGAGTGTCATCGTGTCAGATCGTCGCACACTGGTCGTGGGGCTCGGTAAAACCGGGCTTTCCTGCGTGCGCTATCTGTGCGGGCAGGGGCGCGAAATTGCCGTGGCTGACAGTCGTCAAAATCCGCCGGGTCTGGACGAGCTGACGTCCGGTTGGCCAGACGTGCCGGTACAAACCGGACCGTTCGATGAGCAGTGGTTTGCCGGCTTCAATGAGCTGGTGGTCAGCCCCGGGGTCAGTGTGGAAACGCCTGCCATCCGGGCGGCGGTGGCCGGGGGTGCGAAGATCCGCGGCGATATCGATCTGTTTGCCGAAGCGGCGGATGCTCCCATTGTTGCCATTACCGGCTCCAACGGTAAAACCACGGTCACCACGTTGCTGGGTGAGATGGCCAGGGCGGCGGGGCGCGGGGTCGAAGTGGGCGGTAATATCGGTACCCCGGCACTGGACCTGTTGGGGCGTCAGGCTGATCTGTATGTGCTGGAACTCTCCAGCTTCCAACTGGAAACGACCGATGAGTTGAATGCCCTGGCGGCCACGGTACTGAATGTCAGTGACGACCACATGGACCGTTATCCGTCCAAGATGGCCTACTTCCAGGCCAAACAACGTATTTTCCGGGGCTGCCAGAACGCCATTGTGAATCTGGACGATGCCCTGAGCACGCCGATGGCACGGGATAACCTGAGGTTCCTGTGCTTCGGTTTTCACCGAGTGAATCCGGATACGTTCAGTACCCGTGACGATGATCAGGGCACCTGGATCACCTTCGGTTTTGACAACCTGTTGCTGGCGGAAGAGCTCAAACTCCTGGGCCGCCACAATATCAGCAACGTCATGGCTGCGCTGGCGTTGGGGCAGGCGGCTGGTTTGCCCATGGAAACCATGTTGACGGTGGCGCGGGAGTTTCGTGGCCTGCCGCATCGGTGTGAGTTCGTGCGCCGGGTCAATGATGTGGATTACATCAACGACTCCAAGGGCACCAACGTTGGCGCTACGGCCGCGGCTATTGACAGCCTGGTCCCGGCGGACGGGAAAATTGTTCTGATCGCCGGTGGCGATGGCAAGGGGGCTGACTTTTCGCCACTTGAAGTGCCGGTCACCCTGCATTGCCGCGCGGTGGTGCTGATCGGCCGGGATGCCAACCGCATTGCTGAAAACATTGGAACGGCGGCGGCGATTGCGCATGCGGAAACCATGGCGGACGCGGTTGTCCAGGCGGCAGCCCTGGCTCAGCCAGGGGATCGGGTATTGTTGTCCCCGGCCTGTGCGAGTTTTGACATGTTCCGCGACTACAGCGATCGCGGGGATCAGTTCCGGCAACAAGTGGAGGGGCTGTGATGCAGACTGATTTCACACTCCCAAGCCGGCAGCAGTTGTTCAGTGATCTGCGACCACTGCCACTGCTGATCCTCAGTTCCGTGGCCCTGCTGGTCATGGGGGTGGTCATGATCTCCTCTGCCTCCATGGATATAGCCGCGGAAACCGTCGGCAACAGCTACCACTATGTGATCCGGCAATTGATTTTCGCCGGTATCGGGTGCTTTCTGGCTCTGGTGGCGGTGAATGTCCCTGTATCTTGGTGGGAGCGTAGCGGATGGCTTCTGCTCGGTGTCGGCTTGCTGGTACTGGTGCTGGTACTCACCCCCCTGGGGCGGACCGTCAACGGCTCCACTCGATGGATCCCGTTCGGACTGTTCAATGTCCAGGTGTCGGAAGTGGCCAAACTGTGTCTGATCGCCTACCTGGCCGGGTATGTGGTTCGGCGCCGTGATGAATTGCTGAACACCTGGCCAGGCTTTCTCAAACCCCTGGTCGTGTTGGCTGTGGCTTCGATGTTGCTGGTTATTCAGCCGGATTTCGGCGCCACGGTGGTACTGGTGAGCGCGGCTGCCGGCATGATTTTCCTGAGTGGTGTCCGGCTGACCCGGTTTATACCGCTGATCGGGACCCTGGTGGTTCTTGGTGTGGTGTTGGTGGTAACCCAGCCGTATCGCCTCAAGCGGGTGGTCAGCTATCTCGACCCCTGGAAAGATCAGTTTGACACCGGCTATCAGTTGACCCAGTCACTGATCGCCTTCGGGCGCGGTGAGTGGGCTGGCGTCGGTCTGGGAAACTCGGTGCAGAAGCTGTTCTATCTGCCGGAGGCTCACACGGATTTCATCTTCGCCATCATTGCCGAGGAGTTCGGTTTGATGGGATCGCTGGTTGTACTGGCGCTGTTTACGGTTCTGGTGGTAACGGGCTTCGTGATTGCCCGTCGCGCCGAGTTGGCCAATATGCCATTTGCCGCGTGTTTCTCCTACGGCATTACGCTACTGATTGGTCTGCAGGCCGGAATCAACATGGCGGTGAGTACCGGATTGTTGCCGACCAAAGGGCTGACCCTGCCGCTGGTCAGTTACGGCGGATCGAGCCTGATGATTACCTGCATCTCCCTGGGCATCCTGGCGCGCGTGGAAATGGAACGCCTGGATCGGGAGCGGCTGGCACGGGAAAAAACCGGAAAGCGGGTCAGGGGAGGCGCAGTGTATGACTGACAAGCGTCGTTTTCTGATGATGGCCGGCGGCACCGGTGGGCATGTGTTCCCGGCACTGGCGACCGCACGGGCTCTGCAGCAAAAGGGCCACGAGGTGTTCTGGCTCGGCTCCGCGGGTGGTATGGAAGAGCGTCTGATCGACGAAACCGACATTCCGCTGTCGCTGGTTCACGTCTCCGGGCTACGGGGCAAAGGCAAGCTGGCGTTGCTGGCAGCGCCTTTCCGGCTGATGCGCGGTCTAGGCGAAGCCTTCACCGTCATTCGCAGAATCCGGCCCGATTGTGTGGTCGGCATGGGTGGTTTCGTCACCGGGCCCGGGGGGCTCGCCGCGTGGCTGAACCGTATCCCGCTGGTGATCCATGAGCAGAATGCCGTGGCCGGTATGACCAACCGTCTACTGGTGCGTTTCGCCGAAACCGTTCTGGAAGCGTTCCCGGGCAGCTTCGGTGACAAGGTCGTGACTCGCTGTACCGGTAATCCTGTACGGCAGGATCTGGCGGAACTGGCCGCGCCGGAGCAGCGGATGGCGCAGCGGGAAGGGCCACTGCGTTTGCTGGTGGTCGGTGGCAGCCTGGGTGCGCAGGTTTTTAACCAGCAGGTGCCCGAGGCCCTGGCGAAACTCCCGCAAGCCGAACGGCCAGTGGTGCGACACCAGTGTGGTGAAAAACATGCGGATGCTGCCCGGGATGCCTATGAGCAAAGTGGGGTTGAGGCGTCCGTGGAACCGTTTATCAAGGATATGGCGGAAGCCTACAGCTGGGCGGATCTGGTGTTGTGTCGCTCCGGCGCCCTGACCGTATCAGAGCTCTGTGTGGCGGGCCTGGGGGCGATCCTGGTGCCTTTCCCCCATGCCGTGGACGATCACCAGACCATGAATGGCCAGCACATGGTAAGCGCTCAGGCGGCGGTTCTTGTTCCGCAGCCGAAGCTGAACCCGCAATCGCTGGCGGAAACGTTACGGGACCTGTCGAACGACCGGTCCCGGGTACTGAACATGGCGAAGGCTGCGCGATCGCTGGCCCGCCCGGATGCAACGGAGAGAGTCGTGAATTACTGTCTGGAGGCCGCCAATGGCTGACTCAACAAACCCGCCGCTGGTCTATCAGGTGCCGGAAATGCGCCGTATTCGTCATATCCATTTTGTGGGTATTGGCGGTGCCGGCATGAGCGGTATTGCCGAGGTCCTCAAGAACCAGGGCTACGACGTGTCGGGTTCTGATATTCGCGAAGGCGCGGTGACCGACCGGCTGAAGGCCATGGGCGTTGAAGTCCACATCGGCCACCGGGAGTCGAACAGCGCCAAGGCAGATGTCGTGGTGGTATCCACTGCCGTATCCGGTGATAACCCGGAAGTGGCAGCGGCCCGCAGCCGGCGGGTGCCGATTGTGCCCCGTGCCGAGATGCTGGCGGAAATCATGCGCTATCGCCATGGTATTGCGGTGGCGGGCACTCACGGTAAAACCACCACCACCAGCCTGATTGCCTCGGTACTGGGCGAAGCCGGGCTGGATCCCACCTTTGTGATCGGTGGCAAGCTGAACAGCGCCGGCACCAACGCCCAATTGGGCGGTTCCCGATATCTGGTGGCAGAGGCGGACGAAAGCGACGCGTCTTTCCTTCACCTGACGCCGGTTATCTCGGTGGTAACGAACATCGAAGCCGATCACATGGACACATACGGTGGTGATGTCGAGCGCCTGAAACAGACTTTCGTCGATTTCCTGCACAACCTGCCGTTCTACGGCGTTGCGGTGATGTGTGTGGACGATGGCTACGTGCGGGAGATCATCCCACGCATCTCCAGGGCGATTATTACCTATGGCATCGACAACCCGGAAGCGGATTACCGTGCTGAACAGATCAGCTCCGACGGCTTGCGTACCCACTTCCTGGTGCGCCGGCCGGGTGGCCGGGCGGACCTGCAGGTGGAACTGAAGATGCCGGGCCGTCACAACGTACTGAATGCCCTGGCGGCCATTGCGGTAGCCACTGATGAGGGTGTTGATGACGCGGCTATTTGTAGCGGATTGGCCGGATTTGCAGGCGTGGGCCGACGGTTCCAGGTGTATGGCGACTATCAGACCCCCAACGGCAACATCACGCTGGTGGACGATTACGGTCATCACCCGACCGAAGTGGAAGCGGTTATTCGCGCAGCGCACGATGCCTGGCCCGAGCGTCGTCTGGTAATGCTTTACCAGCCTCACCGTTACACCCGTACCCGGGATCTTTACGAAGATTTCGTACGGGTGCTGTCGGAGGTGGACGGACTGTTGCTGATGGATGTGTATTCCGCTGGCGAGCCCGCGATTCCCGGAGCCGATGGCCGGGCTCTGTGCCGCAGCATTCGTCAGCGCGGGAATGTGGAGCCGGTGTTTGTGGAAGACAACAGTGAAATTGAACAGTTGCTGGCCAATACCTTGCGGGACGGGGATCTGCTGATTACCCAGGGTGCCGGGGATATTGGCGGCGTTGCTGCCCGCCTCGCGGCGGCAGGAGTGATTGCCAGTGAGTGATGCAAAGCGCATGGATACACAGGGTTATCAGGCGGCGCCGGAAACCGTGCGGGCGCTCGGTCGCGTGGCTGTGTTCATGGGTGGTGATTCCGCGGAGCGGGAAGTGTCCCTGAAAAGCGGGAACGCGGTCCTGGCCGCGCTGCAGTCCGCCGGCGTCGACGCCTACGGCGTTGACGTCAAGGGGTGCCTGTTGCGTACGGTGGACAGCCCGGAGTTTGATCGGGTGTTCATTGCACTTCATGGCCGTGGCGGTGAAGACGGAACCCTGCAGGCGATTCTGTCCCAGGCTGGTATTCCCTACACCGGCAGCGAAATGCTGGCTTCCGCTCTGGCGATGGACAAGCTGCGCACCAAATACGTGTTTGAGGGTTGCGGTCTGCCGACGCCAAAGTTTCGCGCCATGGGAGCGGTGAGTGAAGTCGACGACATTCTGCGGAACCTGTCGTTGCCCCTGAGCGTCAAGCCATCCCGTGAGGGATCGAGCATTGGCATTCGCAAGGTGACCAATCGCGACGAACTGGTGGAAGCCTATCAGGAGGCTTGCACGCTGGACTCGCTGGTACTGGTGGAAGAGTGGGTTGAAGGTCCGGAGTTTACGGTCAGCCTGCTGCAGGACCAGGCGCTGCCAGCCATCGGGTTGAGCACCGATCATGTGTTCTACGACTACGAGGCAAAGTACGAGGCGGACGACACCCGTTATCGCATTCCCTGTGGCCTTGATCCGGAGACTGAACTGGAGTTGCAGCATCTGGCCCTGGACGCTTTCCGGGTCGTTGGCTGTCGCACCTGGGGGCGAGTGGACATCATGCAGGACCGCGATGGCGGTTTCTGGTTGCTGGAAGTCAACACCGTTCCGGGGATGACGGATCACAGCCTGGTCCCCATGGCCGCAAGAGCGGCGGGTATCAGCTTTGAAGAACTGGTTGTACGGATTCTCAAGGACACCCTGGAGGACAGCCATGCTTGACAGCCTTCTGATCCGGAGCCGGGCGGTACCGCCCGATCCCCCTCGGCGGCGGGGGGCAACGACCCTGGGGCCAGAGCGGAACCGGTTCGGATTGTTGAAGGCAGTGCTGGCGGCCGTGCCCTGGCTACAGGTTGGTATGGGCGCCGCGATTGTTCTGGCAGCGGCGATGGTGCCCTGGGGGACCAGCCAGGTGCTGAGCGCGATGGATCGCCAGATCATGGGTATTGATGTGACCGGCACCCTGGTGGGCGAGAGTCGCACCGACCTGGAGCGTAAGGCGGGTGACTGGATTGGCAAGAGTTTCTTCGCCACGGATCTGTCTGAAATCAAGAGCTCTCTCGAGCGGCGTCCGTGGGTGGAATCGGCAGCCGTGCGTCGGGTCTGGCCGGATCGGCTGGAAATCGAGATTCGCGAAAAGAAGCCACTGGCTTACTGGAACGCAGATCGGCTGGTGAGTCGTGCCGGCGAATTGTTTTCTCCGGACAACCCGGAAGTGGCAGGCAGGTTACCCAGGCTTGCCGGACCGGATGAGCGGGTCAAGGACGTGATTCGCATGGCTCGAACCATGAGCGATACCTTGACGGGGCATGGCCTTGGTTTTGCTGGCCTGACTCTGGAACAACGGGGCGCCTGGACCCTCAGCCTGGCCAACGGCATTGAAGTGGTGCTGGGGCGTGATCAGGTGGAAGAGCGCTTTGCGCGTTTTCTTACAGTGTATGAAAACCGGCTGATTTCCCGTGCGGATGAAGTCAGTCGGGTGGATGCCCGCTACACCAATGGTGTGGCGGTGAAGTGGAAGTCGGAAGCGTCTGGCTCCGGAAAAAAATCATAGCAACGTCAAATTCAGACCTACGGTTTGGTGAAACACATGTCATCGGTTGAAACGGAAAACATGATTGTCGGCCTCGATATCGGAACCTCGAAGGTGGTTGCGATTGTCGGCAAGCGCAAGATGGACGGGACCATTGAGGTGGTGGGCATCGGCTCGCACCCGTCACGGGGGCTGAAGCGTGGTGTGGTGGTGAATATCGAAACCACCGTGCAAGCCATCCAGCGCGCGGTTGAAGAAGCCGAACTCATGGCGGGGTGTCGGATTCACTCGGTGTATGCCGGCATTGCTGGCAGTCACATCAAGAGTCTCAACTCCCACGGCATTGTCGCCATCCGTGACCGGGAAGTGACCCAGGCGGATATCGACCGGGTGATTGACGCGGCTCAGGCGGTGGCCATTCCGGCGGACCAGAAAATCCTGCACATACTGCCGCAGGAGTTCGTCATCGATAGCCAGGAAGGCATCAAGGAGCCCATGGGCATGTCCGGCGTGCGTCTGGAAGCCAAGGTGCATCTGGTGACCTGTGCCGTGAATGCCGCCCAGAACATTGAGAAGTGTGTGAAGCGCTGCGGCCTGGAGGTGGATGACATCATTCTGGAGCAGCTGGCGTCGAGCCACGCCATCCTGACGGAAGATGAAAAAGAGTTGGGCGTGTGTGTGGTTGATATTGGTGGCGGCACCACCGACATCGCCGTGTTCACCGGCGGTGCGATTCGTCACACCGCGGTGATTCCCATTGCCGGGGATCAGGTCACCAATGACATTGCCATGGCCCTGCGCACACCCACGCAGAATGCCGAAGAAATCAAGATCAAGTATGCCTGCGCACTGACCCAACTGGCCGGTGCGGATGAAACCATCAAGGTGCCCAGTGTCGGAGACCGCGCACCGCGGGACCTGTCGCGTCAGGCCCTGGCGGAAGTGGTTGAGCCCCGCTACGAGGAGCTTTTCACCCTCGTGCAGTCGGAGCTGAGACGGTCCGGATTCGAGGATCTGATTCCCGCAGGCATCGTGATTACAGGCGGTTCCTCCACCATGGAAGGGGTGGTGGAGCTGGCCGAAGAGATCTTCCACATGCCGGTAAGGCTGGCCTGTCCGCAGGCGGTCTCCGGTATGACGGAAGTGGTCAACAATCCGATCTACGCCACCGGCGTGGGGTTGTTGATTCATGGTTTCCGCCAGATGGATCTGGGGCGGACGCCGGTGCTCAAGGGTGAAGACGCACCCTCGCTGTTGGAGCGCATGAAAGCCTGGTTTACCGGTCACTTCTGACGGTTCCGGGGTAGCAGTAAACGAAGGTATCTCGAAAACACAATCTCGAACAAACAGCCTGGAACAAGGCTGAAAACAGCACGAAGGAGTAGGGGAATGTTTGAACTCGTCGATAATGTCCAGCAAAACGCTGTCATTAAAGTAGTGGGTGTAGGTGGTGGCGGTGGTAACGCCGTACGCCACATGCTTAACAGTGACATTGAAGGTGTGGAGTTCATCTGCGCCAATACCGATGCCCAGGCACTGACCGACCTGGATGCACGCCAGATCATCCAGCTTGGTGGTAACATCACCAAGGGGCTGGGTGCCGGCGCCAATCCGGAGGTAGGGCGTCAGTCCGCTCTGGAGGACCGTGACCGCATTGCCGAGTCGCTTAAAGGCGCCGACATGGTCTTTATTACCGCGGGCATGGGCGGTGGCACCGGGACCGGTGCGGCGCCTGTTGTGGCCGAGGTGGCCCGTGAAATGGGTATCCTGACCGTTGCCGTGGTCACCAAGCCGTTTATGTTTGAGGGCGGCAAGCGCATGAGTGTGGCAGAGGCCGGGCTCAAGGAGCTGGAAGAAACGGTTGACTCGCTGATCACCATTCCCAATGAAAAGCTGTTGGCGGTCATGGGCAAGAAAACCAGCCTGCTGGATGCTTTCGGTTCCGCCAACGATGTTTTGCTTGGGGCAGTTCAGGGGATCGCTGACCTGATTACCCGTAACGGTATGATCAACGTCGACTTTGCCGACGTGAAGACGGTGATGTCCGAGATGGGCAACGCCATGATGGGGACTGCACGTGCCACTGGCGAGAACCGCGCCCGCGAAGCGGCCGAAGCCGCTGTGCGCAGCCCGTTGCTGGAAGATATCAACCTGCAGGGCGCCAAGGGCATTCTGGTCAACATCACCGCTGGCATGGACCTCAACCTGGGCGAGTTCTCCGAGGTTGGCGACATTGTGCGTGAGTTTGCATCGGATTCCGCAACTGTGGTTGTCGGCACGGTGATTGATCCGGAGATGACTGACGAACTGAAGGTTACCGTGGTCGCGACCGGCCTGGGCGGTGACCGTGAGAAGCCGACCAAGGTGGTGGATAACACCCGTACCCTGGATGGCACAACCGATTACAATCAGCTCGATAGGCCTGCAGTGCTGCGTCGGCGCGCGGTTGCCCATGGTAATGTGGCTGTTGACCAGAGCAAAGAAAGCGAAGAGCAGGGGGTCGACTATCTCGATATTCCCGCATTCCTTCGCCGTCAGGCTGATTGATAATCTGTCTCAACTGTGATCCGGAAACGGTTTTCTGGAGTACTTGAGAGCCGACGGCCCGGATTGAACGTGGGCTGATTGCTGTGTTGGCTTATTGTAAATTTAAGGCAAAGCCACACTGGTTAAATGGTACTCAGTCTTACTTTCTGATATTCTCCGGGCAGATTTTTGCCTAGAATATCGCCAATTTGTGACGGAATGATGAACCGATGATCAGACAACGGACACTTAAAAACACTATCCGTGCGACCGGTGTAGGCTTGCATTCAGGGGAGAAGGTCTATTTGACCCTGAAGCCCGCGCCTGTTGATTCAGGGATCATTTTCCGCAGAACGGACCTGGACCCGATGGTCGAGATTCGCGCCTGCGCGGAAAATGTGGGTGAGACCATGCTGTCCACGACGCTGGTAAAAAACGGTGTCCGTGTGGCAACAGTAGAGCATCTGCTGTCGGCCATGGCTGGTCTCGGGATTGATAACTGTTTTGTGGAGCTCAGCGCTGCCGAGGTACCCATTATGGACGGCTCCGCCGGTCCGTTTGTGTTCCTTCTGCAGTCTGCCGGCATTGCCGAGCAGGAAGCCGCCAAGCGGTTTATCCGCATCAAGCGCGAAGTGACCATTGAAGAAGACGACAAGAAGGCCACCTTCCTGCCGTTTGAAGGCTTCAAGGTCAGCTTCGGGATTGACTTTGATCACCCCGTGTTCAAGGGGCGCGCCCAGACCGCGACCGTTGACTTCTCCAGCACGTCGTTCGTGAAGGAAGTCAGCCGCGCACGCACCTTCGGTTTCATGCGTGATATCGAAAAGCTGCGGGCGATGAATCTGGCGCTGGGTGGCAGTGTGGATAATGCCATTGTGGTTGATGACTACAAGATTCTTAACGAAGACGGCCTTCGTTACGATGACGAGTTCGTCAAACACAAGGTGCTGGACGCCATTGGCGACCTGTACCTGCTGGGCAACAGCCTGATTGGCGAGTTCCGCGGCATCAAGTCCGGTCATGACCTGAACAACAAGCTGCTGCGCAAGCTCAGGGCGGAAGAGGATGCCTGGGAAGTGGTGACCTTCGACGACGAGGCCACTGCCCCGATTTCCTATATGAAACCTGTGCTGGCGGCCCAGGCTTAAAGCAGGACGCTTTAATCCCGGACGTGGCTTGCGAGTTTTTCGAGAACCTCGCGTAATTGTTTGTCCTTCGTGTGCCCGGCTTCTTCCTTAAGGAGTCGGGCATTTTCTTTGCTCAGGGGTGTCTTTTCCACTTTGGGTTTTTCGCGGAAACGCGGTGGGGCTACTTTTACCCTCAGCTTCCAGACAAAGCGGAACAGTTCTTCCTTCCTGAGATTCTCCATGATCTCGTGCTGACGGAAGCGTATCTGGCTGGCGGTGCCGCCGGTTTCTGCTGACAGTACCAGCTCTCCTTCCTGGCAACTGACAAATCGGGTGCCGGTCGCCAGATGGTTCGGTAACGCCGCCAGTACCACGGCCTCAGCTTGCTGGTGGAGCTCGGCCTTGCTCATCAGTTCGCGAAGCACGGGGGCCCGGCGGAAGGTTTCCGGGGTCATTTTGGTGTCAGAGGTCTTTTTCATGGCCGCAGTTTTTCTCGACGACTCCGGTTACGATTGGTTACACTTCGGCACGGTTTGCGCGCAGTGCCTGTATTACACTCCTTTTACATTGTCTCATGTGTATATGTCCACGGGCGGCTGCGAGTAATTAAATACGTAGTTGTTGCTAAGGATAGCAGGCCCGGCCAGAACGTCTGAGGCGCAACACTACAGGATCAGGTTGCGGCTCTTCTATGAAACCAGAAGACGATATGAATATAATTTTCGTTGGCAAGCACCACGGAAAATCACGAGTGGTCGCAGTAAATGCCCCGGTTGCAGCCGGTCTGGTGTTGGTTGTGCTTGCTCTGCTGGCATTGGCGGGCTGGTCCGGTTACCGGGTTGCTGTCAGTCAGGCAGAAGCGGCAAAGCCTTCACCTTCGGAGCTGGTGGTTGAATGGAAAACCAAACTCAAAAACCAGAAATCCGAGCTTGCCCAGATAGAGCACAATGTTCAGCAGCAGATTGATGCGCTGACCTTACGTCTGGGCGAAATGCAGGGCCGCTTGCTACGGCTGGATGCCTTGGGCCAGCGATTCGTGGAGTCTGGCCTGGTAGCCAGCGATGAGTTTGATTTTGATCAGCCAGCCGCCGTGGGTGGGCCGGAGGATGATGGGCTTTCTGGTGATTCTTTTACCGCTCCGGAGCTCACGAGCATGATTGACCAACTGTCGCGGCTTATTGATGATCGGGAGCAGCAGCTGCGTCTGCTGGATCAGGTGGCTTCCCGCAAGAAGCTTGAAGATGAGCTGTTTGTTGAGGGGCGCCCGATTACCTGGGGCTGGTTGTCATCCCGCTATGGGTACCGTTCTGACCCTTTCACCGGCAAGCGTACCTGGCATTCCGGGGTTGACCTGGCCGGCAAGGACGGCAGCGATATCATTGCGGTCGCAGGTGGTGTCGTGACGTACGCTGACAAACGTTACGGGTACGGCAACCTGGTGGAGGTCGATCACGGTGACGGTCTGGTGACCCGCTACGCTCACGCCAAGTCCATCAAGGTAGAAGTGGGTGATGTGGTGCAGAAGGGGCAGGTGGTCGCGCTGATGGGGAGCACCGGCCGATCCACTGGTCCGCACGTTCATTTCGAAGTGATCCGTAACGGCAAATCCGAAAATCCGGAAACCTATATCCAGCGCGCCAGTCGCTGACATCGCCTTTACGGGGGTGAATCCAGCCCCCGCGCCTTTTCCTTTGTAAACCACTCCCGTAATATCAGAGCGTTACCACGGACGGGGGCGTATCATGGGTGCAATTCGCGCTGGTGTGAGCCCTGCCTTTTGTACTGTCGGCAAATAAGGTTAGAATGCCGGCTTCCTCCGATTAATCAAAGAAGCAGTGGTCTATGTTCACAAAGCTTGCAACGAAGATGTTCGGCAGTAAAAACGCCAGAGAAATCAAGAGAATGCGCAAAACAGTCATGCGCGTTAATGAACTTGAGGAGCAGTTTGGCAATTTGTCCGATTCCGAGTTGCAAGGCAAGACCGCAGAGTTCCGCCGTCGCCTTCATGACGGTGAAAAGCTTGACGCCATCTTGCCAGAAGCCTTTGCCACCGTCCGTGAGGCCAGTCGCCGGGTGATGGGTATGCGTCACTACGATGTCCAGCTCATTGGCGGCATTACCCTGCACGAAGGCCACATCGCCGAAATGAAGACCGGTGAGGGTAAAACCCTGGTGGCAACGGCTTCTGTATATCTGAACTCGCTGTCCGGCAAGGGCGTGCATCTGGTTACCGTAAACGACTATCTGGCCCGCCGTGACGCCGAGTGGATGGGTAAGCTCTATCGGTTCCTCGGCCTGCAGGTGGGTGTTGTGGTGGCCGGCCAGACCCCGGAAGAAAAGCGTGCGGCATACCAGGCGGACATCACCTACGGTACCAACAACGAATTCGGCTTTGATTACCTGCGTGACAACATGGCGTTCAGCACTGAGGACAAAGTCCAGCGCGGTCTGCACTATGCCATTGTGGATGAGGTGGACTCCATCCTCATTGATGAAGCCCGTACCCCGCTGATCATCTCCGGCGCGGCTGAGGACAGTTCCAGGCTTTACCAGGCCATCAATACCCTGATTCCCAATCTGGAAATGGGCGAGGTCAGCGAAGAGGAAGGCGAGCCCAGCGGTGATTTCACCATCGATGAGAAATCCCGCCAGGTGGAGCTCACCGAGGGTGGCCATGAAAAAGTCGAAGAACTGCTGCTCGAGCGGGGCCTGCTGAAGGAAGGCGAAAGCCTGTACTCCGCTGCCAATCTGAGCCTGTTGCACCATGTGCACTCGGCCCTGCGTGCCCACCACCTGTTCCAGAAAGACGTTGACTACATTGTTCAGGGTGACCAGGTGGTTATCGTCGACGAGCATACCGGCCGGACCATGCCCGGACGTCGCTGGAGCGAAGGGCTGCATCAGGCGATTGAGGCCAAGGAAGGGGTGCGTATCCAGGCCGAGAGCCAGACCCTGGCCTCCACGACCTTCCAGAACTATTTCCGTCTGTACGACAAGCTGGCGGGCATGACCGGCACCGCCGATACCGAAGCCTTCGAATTCCGCCAGATCTATGGCCTTGATGTGGTGGTGATTCCGCCCAACAAGCCGATTCAGCGTATTGACTACAACGATCTGATCTATCTGACGCAGGAAGAGAAGTTCCACGCCATCATCGATGAGATCAAGGATGTCACGGCGGAAGGTCGCCCCATTCTGGTGGGTACCGCCTCAATCGAAGCGTCTGAGCTGTTGTCCATGCTGCTCAAAAAGGCACGTATCGACCACAAGATCCTCAACGCCAAACAGCACGAAAGTGAAGCACAGATTATTGCCCAGGCCGGCCGCCCGGGCGCGGTGACCATCGCCACCAACATGGCGGGTCGTGGTACCGACATCGTGCTGGGTGGTAACTGGGAATTCGAGGTCGCGGGGCTGGATAATCCGACCGAGGAAGAGATTGCCCGCCTCAAGGCGGAATGGACTGAGCGCCATAACCAGGTGCTGGACGCAGGTGGCCTTCATATCATCGGTACCGAGCGTCATGAGTCTCGCCGGATCGACAACCAGCTGCGTGGCCGTGCCGGTCGCCAGGGTGATCCGGGCTCCTCCCGTTTCTTCCTGTCCCTGGAAGATAACCTGATGCGTATCTTTGCCCCGGATCGGGTCAAGAGCCTGATGCAGGCCATGGGCATGAAGAAAGGTGAGGCGATTGAGCACCGGATGGTGACCAACGCCATTGAAAAATCCCAGCGCAAGGTTGAAGGCCGCAACTTTGATATGCGGAAAACCCTGCTGGAGTATGATGACGTTGCCAATGACCAGCGTACGGTCATTTACGAGCAGCGCAACGAAGTCATGTCCTCGGAAGACATTTCCGACATGATTAACACCATTCGCGAGGATGTCGTGGATGCGTTGATCAGTGAATACATTCCGCCGCAGAGCATGCCCGAGCAATGGGATGTGGCGGGTCTTGAGTCCCAGCTGCAGTCTGAAATGGCCATTGATCTGCCGATTCAGAAGTGGCTGGATGAAGACAGCAAGCTGTATGAAGAGAACCTGCGCCAGAAGGTTCTTGATGCCATCGTGGGTGAGTACAAGGCCAAGGAAGAGGTTGCCGGTTCCGAATCCATGCGCAAGTTCGAGAAGCAGGTCTTCCTGCAGGTGCTGGATACGCTCTGGAAAGAGCACCTTTCGAACATGGATCACCTGCGTCGCGGTATTCACCTGCGTGGCTATGCCCAGAAGAACCCGAAGCAGGAATACAAGCGTGAGGCCTTCAACCTGTTTGAAACCATGCTTGAAACAATGAAGCGGGATGTCACCCGTGTGCTCAGCCATGTGCGCGTTCAGAGCCGGGAAGAGATGGAAGAGGTTGAGCGTCGTCGCAAGCAGGAACTGGAGCAGGAGCTGGCGAGAGCCAAGCTGCAGCATGAAGAAACCAGCGCCACAGCGCAGAAGCAGAACGAAGACGACCAGGGGCGTAACCAGCAGGGGACACCGGATACCTTCGTTCGACAGGAGCGCAAGGTGGGTCGAAACGAGCCTTGTCCCTGCGGGTCTGGCAAGAAGTACAAGCAGTGTTGCGGTAAGGTCAGTTAACTACCCGGCAACATCGCAGTGAACCGGATGACCCGCACCTGATACTGTCAGGCTGCGGGTTTTTTGTTAAACAGTGACGGATTTGAATACGTTGAGGAGAGGCCGTATGGCGGTAGGTCCCGGTACCTTGCCCGAATTTTTCCCGATCGCCGGTGTCAGGCTTGGCATTGGCAGTGCAGGCATCAAGAAGCCGGGGCGCAAGGACCTGGTGGTCTTTGAGCTGGCTCCCGGAAGCCGCGTGGCTGGGATATTTACCCAAAACCAGTTTTGCGCGGCTCCGGTGACCGTAAGTCGTCAACATCTGGCCCAGGGTGCGCCACGATATCTCCTGATTAACACCGGGAATGCCAACGCCGGTACCGGTGAGCGGGGCATGAAAGATGCGCTGGCCTGCTGCCAGGCATTGGCGGATACGGTCGGGGTAGATGCCTCAGCAGTACTGCCGTTCTCCACTGGTGTGATCGGAGAGCCGCTGCCGGTGGACAAGATCGTCTCGGCCTTGCCAGCCACCGTTGGGGATACCGATGAGAACCACTGGGCGGAAGCAGCGTCCGGTATCATGACCACCGACACCCGCCCCAAGGGAGCGTCCTGCCAGGTGGATCTGGACGGCCACACGGTATCGATTTCTGGCATCAGCAAAGGCGCCGGCATGATTCGTCCCAACATGGCGACCATGCTGGGTTTCATTGCCACCGATGCGAGAATTGCTCCGGATGCGTTGGCGTCACTGGCTTCCGAGCTGGGAGAGAAGTCCTTCAACCGCATCACCATTGATGGCGACACCTCCACCAATGATGCGTGCATGCTGATTGCCAGTGGCCAAAACAGCGGTCCGGAAATCACATCAGACAGCCCGCTGCTGCCCAAGCTCCGCGAGGCGTTGCGGCAGGTGTATCTGGATCTGGCCCACGCCATCGTGCGTGACGGCGAGGGCGCCACCAAGTTCGTTACTATCGAAGTCAGTCAGGCGGCAAGTCAGCAGGAGGCCCTGGACGTTGCCTACACCGTTGCCCACTCGCCGCTGGTCAAGACCGCGCTGTTTGCTTCCGACCCCAACTGGGGGCGGATTCTTGCGGCGGTTGGTCGCGCCGGAGTAGAGGGGCTGGATCTCAACGCCCTGGAAATCTACCTCGATGACGTCTGTCTCGTTCGCAATGGGGGGCGCGCAGATGATTATTCCGAAGAACGCGGGCAGGCAGTGATGGACCGTGAGGACATCACCATTGCTATCGACCTCAAGCGGGGAACGGTCATGGAGCGGGTCTGGACCTGCGATTTCTCCCACGATTACGTCACCATCAACGCAGAATACCGTACCTGAACCATGGCACTTACTGAAATCCACGTTGCTGTAGCGGTGATCATTCGCGAAGGCCGGGTGCTGATCGCGCGCCGCCCGGACCACGTCCATCAGGGCGGGCTTCTGGAGTTCCCCGGTGGCAAGGTTGAGCCCGGTGAAACGGTGCAGCAGGCCCTGGCCCGGGAGATTCAGGAAGAGACCGGTCTCCAGGTGCCTTTAGAGTCCCTGAGCCCGGTTATTGCTGTTCGCCATGATTACGGTGACAAGCGGGTCTTTCTCGATGTCTGGCGCACCGAAGCCGCCATTGGCGAGGCGGAAGGTCGGGAAGGCCAGCCGGTTCAATGGCGGTCGGTGGCTGAACTCCGGGATGAAGATTTTCCGGCTGCCAACCGGCCGATTATCCGCGCGATCAAGCTGCCGTCATGGCTGGCGATTACCGGGGAATACCGGGTGCCAGCGGACATACTGAACCAGTTTCAGGAGCGCATCCGCATGACCCGGCCGGAGCTTGTGGTCCTGCGCGCTCCGAAGCTGAATGCCACCGAATACCAGGCGGTTGCCCGCGATCTGGTGATGGTTGGTCGTGATCAGGGAGTGGAAATCCTGCTTCACGGCGCCGCTGACCGGTTGGAGATGGTGCCTGAAGCTGCGGGCGTGCATCTGCCATGGCGTGAAGCCGGCGAGTGTGGGCATCGCTCGATTCCGGCTGACAAATGGCTGGGGGTGTCCTGCCACAATAACGCTGAAGTCAGCCACGCAGTAGCCATAGGGGCGGACTATGTCACCCTCGGTCCGGTCTCGCCGACGCCTTCCCACCCTGGTGCCCCGGCCATGGGGTGGGAGTCCTTCCGTCAGCAGGTGGCCGTCGCCCAGGTGCCGGTATACGCCCTCGGGGGACTCACGCCGGATGACCGTAACGTTGCGACCGGGCTGGGTGCACAAGGTATTGCCGGCATCAGCCTCTGGTGGCCCGGGATCTGACGATTGTCAGGTCGTTGGGAGGTCGGCTTCTGTTATCATGGAGTCTCTGAGATTCTTTCCAATTATCGCATTGCCGGATAACCGGACACAGGAGAAAGCGTGAGCAAGCTGACCCACCTGGATGAGAAAGGCGAAGCCCGGATGGTGGATGTGACCGCCAAGGACGTGACCGAGCGTGAGGCCCGCGCCGAGGCCCTGATACGAATGTCGCCACAGACGCTCGCGATGATTGTGGATGGTCAGCATCCGAAAGGGGATGTACTGGCGGTTGCCCGTATTGCCGGCATCATGGCGGCAAAAAAGACCCATGACCTGATCCCGCTCTGCCATTCGCTGAACCTTTCATCGGTCAAGGTGGAACTGACGCCGGGGGAAGATGGTGCATCCGTACATATCGCCACGTTCTGTAAGCTCGCTGCTCAGACTGGCGTCGAGATGGAAGCACTCACTGCAGCCAGCGTAGCGGCCCTGACCCTGTACGATATGTGCAAGGCCGTTGATCGCGGCATGGTGATAGACCAGGTTCGCCTGCTTGAAAAGAAAGGTGGTCGCAGTGGCCACTGGTCCGCATTGCCGTCGGGATCGTAAGTCCGTAAATATCCATTACGCTGGAAGCGACGGTGCAGAGACTACGCCAAGAGGGCGCCCACGTGATAGAATGCGCGGCCCGATTGATTGAACCACGAGGAAACACTGTGGCTGTTCGTTACATCCAGACCTGCCGGCTGCCTACACCGTTCGGGGTCTTCGACATGCACGGCTTCGAAGAGCCGGACACCGGAAAGGAACACGTGGCTCTGACCTTGGGTGATCTGAACAGCGATGAGCCGATGCTGGCACGTACCCACTCCGAATGCCTGACTGGCGATGCCCTCTACAGCATGCGGTGTGACTGCGGCTATCAGTTGGAAGAAGCGTTACGCAGTATTGCCCGCGAAGGCCGTGGCATCCTGATGTACCTGCGCCAGGAAGGCCGTGGCATCGGGTTGCTGAACAAGATTCGCGCCTACCACCTCCAGGATCAGGGCGCGGACACCGTTGAGGCTAACGAGAAGCTGGGCTTTGCCGCGGATCTGCGTGATTACAGCATGTGCAAGGACATGCTGGAGCACCTGGGCATCAAGAGCCTCAGGCTGATGACCAACAACCCGCGTAAAGTGGATGCTCTGACGTCTTACGGCATCGATATCACCGAACGGGTGCCGTTACACGTTGGCCGTAACCCCCACAATGAGCATTACCTCAACACCAAGCAGAGCAAGCTGGGCCACTGGTTTGAGACCCATCAGGACGACGATCCGCAAGAATAAAGCGACCGTGCTCAACCGGGGTGCCTTTTAACAGGGTGTGCCGGTTGGGCGGTTGGTTACTTGACCGCTTTCAGGGTCTGGTGCCGAAGCCGCTCCAGGCGCATTTCAATTGAGCGGCGAATGCCGTCTGCATCCAGCCCGCAGTCACTGAGCAATTCCCCGTGCTTGCCATGATCGATAAAGCTGTCCGGCAGCCCCAGTTGCAGGACCGGCTGGCTGACGTCGTGCGCGTTGAGAAACTCAGTAACGGCACTGCCGGCGCCACCGGCGATGCTGTTTTCTTCCAGGGTGACCAGCAGCTCGTGGCGTTCGGCCAGTGACAGGATCAGCTCTTCATCCAGGGGCTTTACGAACCGCATATCCGCCACGGTCGCTCCCAGGGCCTCGGCTGCCTCGAGCGCCGGCGTCAGTAAGGTGCCGAAATTGAGAATGGCGACACCCTTTCCTTCCTTCACCATGCGTCCCTCACCAATGGGCAGGGGGGTTAACGCTTCGACGATGTCCGCTCCCGGCCCGGTTCCCCTTGGGTAGCGCACAGCGGCCGGCCCCTGGAACATCAGGCCGGTATGAAGCAGTTGCCGGGTTTCATTCTCATCGGACGGTGTCATTACCAGCATATTGGGAATACAGCGCAGGTAGCTGATATCAAAGGATCCGGCGTGGGTCGGGCCGTCCTCGCCGACCAGGCCGGCGCGATCAATGGCAAACAGCACATCCAGGTTCTGGATGGCCACATCATGGATCAGCTGGTCGTAGGCGCGCTGAAGGAAGGTGGAGTAAATGGCGACCACCGGTTTCGCACCATCACAGGCCAGACCGGCAGCCAGGGTCACGGAGTGTTGCTCGGCAATGGCCACGTCGTGGTAGCGATCCGGGAAGCGTTCGGAGAACGCCAGCAGGTCCGACCCTTCGCACATGGCCGGGGTAATGCCGACGACCCGCTCATCCTGTTCCGCCGCATCGCACAACCATTGACCGAACACATTGGCGTACTTGGGCCTGGACGGCTTTGGTTTTACCGGTTCCGGTTTACTGGCGGGCACCGGCTCAATCTTGTTGATGGCGTGGTAGCCGATCGGATCGGCCTCGGCCGGAGCAAAGCCCTTTCCCTTGGTCGTTACCACATGGAGAAATTGCGGGCCGTCGAGCTCGCGGATGTTCTCCAGGGTCTCGATCAACAGGGGCAGATCGTGCCCATCGATCGGGCCAATGTAGTTGAAGCCCAGCTCCTCGAAGAGTGTGCCCGGGGCGATCATGCCCTTGAAGTGTTCTTCGGTCTTCTTCGCCAGCGCCATCAGGTGGGGCGCGCCCTGAAGGACCTTCTTGCTGCTGTCCCGCACCTGGTTGTAGGTACGGCTGGCCAGCAGCTTGGCAAAGTAGTTGGACAGCCCGCCAACGTTGCGGGAAATGGACATGTCATTGTCGTTCAGCACAACCAGCATGTCGGCATGCAGGTGACCGGCGTGGTTCAGTGCCTCGAAGGCCATGCCGGCCGTCATTGCGCCGTCGCCAATAACCGCAATGCTCTTGCGTCCGGTATTCTGCATGCGGGCGGCCATGGCCATGCCCAGGGCAGCACTGATGGACGTACTGGAATGCCCCACACCGAAGGTGTCGTATTCGCTTTCAGCGCGCTTGGGGAAACCCGCCAGTCCGCCCTTGCGGCGAATGCTGCCCATCTGCCCGCGGCGGCCGGTCAGGATCTTGTGGGGGTAGGCCTGGTGACCCACATCCCAGACCAGACGGTCCTCCGGGGTATTAAAGACATAGTGCAGGGCAACGGTCAGTTCGAGTACACCCAGCCCCGCGCCGAAATGGCCGCCAGTCTGGCCAACGGACCACAGCAGAAACGCCCGCAGCTCGCGGGCCAGTTGCGTCAACTGCTCGGCCGGCAGTTCGCGTAACTGGTCCGGAGTATCGATCCTGTCCAGTAGCGGCGTATTGGGCCGCTGTGGCGGGATTTCCTTGAATATGTATGTGTCCTGCATCTGCTCGGGTCTTTCTCGATCTGTGTGACGAATCAATGGTTGTCGGATGACGCCTGGGGCGAATCCGACCTACGGGGTAATGACAGTGTGCGCTTCCTGTCCCGGATCAATCAATGGCTCCGGGCGACCACGTAATCCGCCATCGCTCTCAGTGGGTCTGCTTCGGGCCCGAAGTCGTCCAGGTGGTCGAGAGCGGTCTCCAACAGCTGCGATAGAAGCTCCCTGGCGCCGTCGTTGCCAAGCAGTGACGGGAACGTGGGTTTGCCCCTGGCAAGGTCGGAGCCCTGGGGTTTTCCGATGACGGAAGTATCACCTTCGATGTCCAGCAGGTCGTCCTGGACCTGGAACGCCAGCCCGAGCGCTTTTGCGTAGCCTGTCAATGCAGTGAGGTGCTGGTCCGGCAGTGATTCAGCCGTCAAGGCGCCGATGCGGACACTGGCTTCGATCAATGCGCCGGTTTTATGGCGATGCATGTTTTCCAGCGCATCAATGCTGAGGGTCATGCCGACAGACGCCAGGTCAATGGCCTGACCGCCGACCATGCCACGGTGGCCACTGGCGGCGGCCAGTTCGCGAACCATCGTCAGCCGTGTGGCATCGCTCAACGCAGGGGCTTCCGCCAACCAGCCAAAGGCCAGCGCCTGCAGGGCATCACCGGCCAGGATGGCGGTGGCCTCGTCGAAGGCGATGTGGGTCGTGGGGCGGCCCCTGCGCAATTCATCGTTGTCCATGGCGGGAAGATCGTCATGGATCAGCGAATAGGCATGGATCAGCTCCAGGGTGCAGGCCGGAACCAACGCTCGTTCTGATGTCTGGCCCACTGCACGCGCGGCCGCGAGGCACAGTGCCGGTCGGATACGCTTGCCACCGCCCAGCACGCTGTAACGCATGGCTTCCTGCAGGCGGTCCGACGCATGGCCACCGGCTTCGATGCGTTCATCCAGTGCGGCATCCACCTGGGCCCGTGAGGTTTCAAGAAAGTCTTCCGCAATCAGGGGCTGTGCGGTCATCAGGCGGACTCATCCGGAGTGAAGGGGCGGGTTTCCAGGGTGCCATCGTTATTCTGTACCAGCTGTTCAACGCGCTGTTCTGCTGTTTTCAGGGCTTGCTGGCACTCGCGGGTCAGCTTGACGCCCCGTTCAAAGGCGGTCAGTGACTGCTCCAGGGACAATTCGCCCTGCTCCAGGTCACGAACCAGCTTTTCCAGCTCATCCAGGGATTTTTCAAAGTCGGCGATGGATGTTGCGCCTTGTTCACCGGCCATGGGAGGCCCTCCGGTTGCTTCGCGGGTTTTGGCGGATTATATCAAAGGTTGCGTGTTACCGCTGCCAACAGAACTGCCGACGTTCGCCCGGTTCGCCCATGGGGTTCCAGCCCTGTTCGGTCACCCGGATTTCCCCGGAGCGGCTGACAGACACAATGGTGGTCGCACGGGTGCCGTAATCGCTGCCGACGATAAAGGGGGAGGACAGGAAGCGCTCGGTTTCCAGGCCGACACCGGTATCGGGCAGATCCCGGTCCGGAGCGGGTGTGGTGTCCTGCAACAGTTTGATCAGGGCGTCATGGAGCGGTTCTGACGACCCCGCTGACGTGTCTGCCAACGTGCGCGACATGGCGTTACGGAGCTTCAGCAGTTTTGGCCACGGAGTCTGCAACAGGTGGTTGCTGAGTCCATAGGTCCCCCGATGGACCTTGCGCCCGGGGTGGGCGTCCCGGTTACTGAAATACCAGCCGGATTGTCCATCCAGGTGGATCAGGTTGAAACCGGAATAGTCATCCTGGCGGTGCATCAACTGTTGTTCCAGTTCGGCGCCAGGCAGCCTCAGCGCCTGTAGTGGCAGCTCGCCCCGGCTGAGTCGTCCGGGCTCGGCGGTGCCCTCCCGGACGTTGGTTACCGCAGCGATCCGGCCGTCCCGGCTGACGGCCAGCCAAGTGCCGCCGGACAGCAAATCACGGCCCGCGAGGACTGGGGGCTGCCCTGCGTCCTGCCACCAGTCCATGGCAGCCGTGGGCCGGCGGAAAAATTCATCGCGATTGGCGGCAACCACCAGTGGATAGTCAGGATTCTGTCCCAGGGAAAAGGCAATCAGGCACATGGTGGTATCGATGCTCTCATAATGAACTCGGCGACGTCGGTGTGTATCATACCAGCCTTGTTTTCTGACTGCGTGTGGCTGTGCTATGACCCTGTTAAGCGTATTTGGTCTCTACCTTGCGCTCGGCGCCTTTGCCGGGACGCTGGCCGGGCTGTTCGGGATAGGTGGCGGGCTGGTTATTGTGCCTGTGCTTATCTTCAGCTTCGGGTTACAGGGTATCAGCACTGAAATCGCCGCGCACATGGCCGTTGGCACGTCGCTGGCAACCATTGTGTTCACGTCACTGAGCTCCATACGCTCTCACCACCTTCATGCGGCGGTACGCTGGGACATATTCAAACCGATGACCGCAGGCATTGTAGTCGGTGCCCTGGTGGGCGCCTGGACGGCCTCCCTGCTGAGCGGGCCGGCGCTGGAACTGATCATTGGTATCTTTGTCATTCTGGTGGCCGTGAAGATGATCCTTGAGGTAAACCCAAAGCCGGGCCGCGTCGTGCCAGGCTCCGCCGGACTCGGAGCCGCCGGTGGCGGTATCGGCTGGGCCTCCGCGATCTTCGGTATTGGCGGCGGCACCCTGACCGTGCCTTACCTGAGCTGGTGTAACGTGAACATGCAGCAGGCCGTGGGCACATCGGCTGCCTGCGGCCTGCCGATCGCGATCGCTGGCGCTCTGGGCAATATCTGGACCGGGTGGGAAAACCCAGAGTTACCGGAACTGAGCTTTGGCTTCATCTATCTGCCAGCTCTGTTCGGTATTATCCTCACCAGCGTATTGTTTGCCCGGGTCGGAGCGAATCTCGCGCACCGTTTGAACGCCCGGTTACTGAAACGCATATTCGCCATCATGCTGATCCTGGTCGGCATCCGCTTTCTTCTGAGCTGAGAGGTTATTGATGCTGCAGCACCCGCAGTTTGATCCCGTGGCCATTTCCCTGGGGCCCCTGAAAATCCACTGGTATGGACTGACCTACCTGGTCGGCTTTATTGCCGGCTGGTGGCTGGGGCGAATCCGCGCCCGCAAACCCTGGTCACCCCTGAACGAAGACCAGGTGGGCGACCTGCTGTTCTATATCGCCCTCGGCGTCATTCTTGGTGGCCGCTTCGGCTACGTGGTGTTCTATAATTTTGACGCCTTTATCGCCGACCCGCTCTGGCTGCTGCGTGTGTGGGAAGGGGGTATGTCCTTCCACGGCGGCCTGCTGGGCGTCATGTTTGCCATGTGGTGGTACGGTCGCAAAGTCGGCAGCGGTTTCTGGAAAATGGCGGACTTCGTGGCTCCGCTGGTCCCCATCGGCCTCGGAGCCGGGCGCATCGGTAACTTCATTAACGGCGAACTCTGGGGCAAGCCCACGGACGTTGCCTGGGGCATGGTGTTCCCCCAGGCGCCGGATGCGCTGGCACGCCATCCGTCCCAGCTTTACCAGTTTGCTCTCGAGGGAGTGGTGTTCTTTATCATCCTCTGGTGGTTCTCATCCAGGCCCCGCCCGCGGATGGCGGTCTCCGGCCTGTTCCTGGTCTGCTACGGCGTGTTCCGTTTCCTGGTAGAGTTCGTGCGCCAGCCGGATCCGCAACTGGGCTACCTCGCCTTCGATTGGCTCACCATGGGGCAGGTGTTGTCGTTCCCGATGATTCTGGCCGGCGCCGGCCTGATGGTTATTGCTTACCGCAGAGGTGTTGAATGAAAGCCTATCTCGACCTGATGAAAGACGTAGTAGACAACGGCCTGGACCGCGGTGACCGCACCGGCGTTGGCACCCGCTCCGTCTTCGGCCGCCAGATCCGCTTCGATTTGCAGGCAGGCTTTCCGCTGGTCACCACCAAGAAAGTCCATTTGCGCAGCATCATCCAGGAACTGCTGTGGTTCCTGCAGGGCTCCACCGACAACAACTGGCTGAAAGAGCGCAACGTTTCCATCTGGAACGAATGGGCCCTGGAAAACGGCGACCTGGGGCCGATCTATGGCAAGCAGTGGCGCAGCTGGCACTGCCCGGACGGTAGCACCGTTGACCAGATCAGCGACGTCATTGACCAGATCCGCAACAAGCCCAACTCCCGGCGCCTGATCGTGTCCGCCTGGAACCCGGCGGAGCTTCCGGACGAATCCATCGGCCCCCAGGACAACGTCCGCCAGGGCCGCATGGCACTGGCCCCGTGCCACTGCCTGTTCCAGTTCTACGTCGCCGACGGCAAGCTCTCCTGCCAGCTCTACCAGCGTAGTGCCGACCTGTTCCTGGGCGTCCCGTTCAACATCGCGTCTTACGCGCTGCTGACCCACATGATCGCCCAGCAATGTGATCTGGGGGTGGGGGAGTTCGTCCACACCTTCGGTGACTGCCATCTGTACCAGAATCACCTGACCGACGACATCGTCTTCGAGCAACTCAGGCGGGAGCCGCGGGCGCTACCCAAGCTTGTGATCAAGCGGAAGCCCGAGTCGATCTTCGGGTACGAGCTGGAGGACTTCTCGTTTGAGGGGTATGAGCCGCATCCTGTAATTAAGGCTCCCATCGCGATCTGACCTGGGCTTGGGTCCAGTCCGATGAATGTGGGGGCGGCAGGGTAGCGGGTGGGGCTTTCCGAAAAACGCCTCAAGGCATCCATGCGCGGCTTCGGCTCCGCCATCCATGGCTCCGCAGATTTTCGGAAAGCCCCACCCGCTGCCCTGCAATCTAACAAGAGGAGTTGGAATATCAGGACGATTTAACCAGGGCGTGGGCTTTTTCTACTAGTTTAAGCTTGGTTAGTGCTCCGGAAGTGGTCCTGGATCAGCTGACTGAGTAGTTAGATCGTGAGAGGGCGGGAAATAGTCTCCAAAAATCTGCGGAGCCATGGATGGCGGAGCCGAAGCCGCACACGGACGTCTTGAGGCGCTTTTTGGAGACTATTTCCCGCCCTCTTGCAGCCCCCGAAGTCCCGGGCCGAGAAGTCCAAAGTTTAAAGTCAGAAGCTTCGAACCGAGAGGTCAAAAATGAGAAAAGCCCTGATAGTCGCCATGTCCCGTAACCGGGTCATCGGCCGTAACAACAAGTTGCCGTGGTACCTGCCGGGCGACCTGCGGTACTTCAAGCAGGCCACCATGGGGAAACCGATTATCATGGGGCGGAAAACCTGGGATTCCATTGGGCGGCCATTGCCCGGGCGGATGAACGTGGTTATATCCCGGAACCCGGAATGGGAAGCGCCCGCCGGAACGGTGGCAGCAAAGTCACTGGAAGACGCGCTGGTCAAAGCTGAAGCTCAGGCTGAAATCGAGGGCGGAGACGAAGTGATGATTATCGGCGGCGGGCAGATTTACGCCGAAGCCCTGCCGATGGTGGATCGGATCTACATCACCCAGGTGCATGCAGAAGTCGAAGGAGACGCATTTTTTCCGGAAGTGAACTGGGATGAGTGGGAAGAAATCGGACGGGAGGATTTCTCCGCGTCCGATAACAACCCTTACGACTACAGTTTCGTCGTCTATCAGCGCTTGGCGTCAGCCTGACGGGCAGGGCGCTTGCCAGCGGGCTTGCCGCCCTTGCCGGGAGGCTTTCCCTTCGGGCCGGGGCCTCCGCGGCCTTTCGGACCTTTCTTGAAGCCCGGCTTGAACCCGGGCTTGCCACCCTTGCGACCATCGCCTGGACGACCGCCTTTGCGATCCCGGCGTGGTGGTGTCGCAGAAACCACGGGTAAGGCTTCCGGCTGTTCCAGAGGCATGGAGCCTGGCTGGGCCGCTTCCATCCAGCAGGCCATGGCGCCTGCCACCATCGCCATATCCATGTCATTGCGCTCGGCAATCTCGTCAAGCAGCGCCATCGCCTTGGCCAGTTTCCCGTCCTCGGCAAAGCCCAGTAACTGCGCTTCGAACTGCTGCTCACGCATCTTTTTCAGATCCGTGGGCGAGGGCAGCTCATAAGGCTCCATGGGTGAGTTGGTTGCGCGCTCAAGGGTGCGCAGCCAGCTGCGTTCCCTCGGGGTGACCAACAGGATCGCCTTGCCCACACGACCGGCGCGACCGGTACGACCAACCCGGTGGATATAGGCCTCGGTATCATAAGGCACATCGTAGTTGATAACGTGGGTAATCCGCGGCACGTCCAGGCCCCGGGCAGCGACGTCGGTAGCTACGATAATGTCTTTCTTGCCGCGCTTGAGATCTTCGACCGTTTGCTCGCGCTGACGCTGGTTCAGGTCACCGTTTAGCGGGGCAACAGCGTGCCCGCGGGCAGACAGCTTCTCGGCCAGCAGCGTGGTTTCCGCCTTGGTGCGCACGAAAATAATTGAGGCGTCAAACGGCTCTACTTCAAGAATTCGGGTCAGAGCGTCCAGTTTGCGCTCGGCATAGACCGGCAGCACGAACTGGGAAATCCGCTCTACCGTGCGGGTTTCGCTCTCGATTTTGACTTCGGTCGCGTTGCGTAGATAGGTCTGGGCGACTTTCTTGATCTGTGGCGGCATGGTGGCCGAGAACAGCGCGCGCTGGCAGTTCTCCGGTGTCTTGGCGAGAATCGCCTCCACATCGTCGATAAAGCCCATGCGAAGCATTTCGTCGGCTTCGTCCAGCACCAGGGCTTTCAGGCTGTCCAGTTTCAGGGTGCCACGGCGCAGGTGATCCAGCAGGCGACCCGGGGTACCAACGATAACCTGGGCGCCACGCTTGAGTGCCTTCAACTGGGGATAGAAATCCTGGCCGCCGTAGATTGGCAGCACGTGAAAGCGACTGAACTTGCTGGCGTAGGTGGTAAAGGCTTCGGCCACCTGGATCGCCAACTCCCGCGTGGGAGCCAGTACCAGAATCTGGGGCTCGCTTACGGAAGCGTCAATCCGACTCAGCAGGGGCAGAGCAAACGCCGCTGTCTTGCCGGTACCGGTCTGGGCGACGCCCAGAAGGTGATTGCCAGCGAGCAGGGCAGGAATGGCCTGGGCCTGTATGGGAGACGGGGTTTCATAACCGACGGCGGTCACAGCGTCGAGAACGGCTGAGTCCAGACCAAGTTCGGCAAAAGACAATTCTGACATTAATGTACTCGGAATTCGGAGGGTAAAGCATTGCGGGGCAATGCATGATGTGATCGCATTATAGCCCGTTTGCGATTGCTTTAATACGCAAAATACCTGACTTGTCGTAGGTAGTTGCCGGAGCGCCCCGTTGCGTTGCCGTACGTTATTGGGCAATCTTGGATTTTAAGATAGCAACCTAACAGGATCGACGAATGAAATTCGATGACGTGCTGGCGGCCGGCAGGGCCGGAGGGGAGTTGGTGTTTACGCCTGACTGGGCGCAGGGGCGTGCCACATTTGGTGGTATTATTGCCGCACTCGTATTCGACAAGATGGAAGAAGTGGTGGCTTCCGGACGGGCCATGCGGTCGATGCAGGTGTCTTTTGTCGGTCCGGTCACGCCGGATGTACCGGTTCAGATCGAAGCCGAGATCCTGCGGGAGGGCAAAGCCGTCAGCCAGGTTCAGGGCCGTATCCTGCAAGAGGGCGAGGCAAAGCTGGTATGTCTCGCCAGCTTTGGCGGGGATCGGGAATCGGCGGTGACCGTCAACCCGCTGCCTGCGCCGGAGGCGACGCCGGTGGACGCGTGTCAGGGTTTGCCCTACATCAAAGGCATGACGCCGGAGTTCACCCAGCATATCGAGATGCGCTGGGCGTTCGGTTCTTTCCCGTTCAGTGGCAAGGGCGGTCGTGACATGGGCGGCTGGATGCAGTTCCGGGAGCAGCCAGAGGAAATCTCCGATGCCCATATTGTTGCCCTGGTGGATGCCTGGCCTCCGGCGGTGCTACCCCACCTGAAAGAACGTGTGCCCGCCAGTTCCCTGAGCTGGGCCCTGGATATAATGCATCCCCGCCCCGCGATGGCGCCGGGAGACTGGTTGCTATACAAGGCGACGATCGACCAGGCCGGTGCAGGTTACGGACATACCCAGGCGGGCATCTGGACCAGCAAGGGCGAGTTGGTTGCGCTGAGCCGACAGACCGTCACCGTGTTTGGCTGAGGTTCCTTTCGGAGCTGGTGGCGTCAGGCCGCCAGCGCAGATTTGAGGGCATCGTTGATGATGCGTGCAAAATCATCCGGGGAGTCTTCCTGAAGGAAGTGGCCGCCCCTGAGTGTAATGTGAGGCTGGCCATAGGCTCCGGGGATGCGTCGTTGCATGTACCGGTCACCGCCCCGGGTGATGGGGTCGCCGCTGCTGAAACAGGTAATGAATGGTTTCCGCCACTTCTCCAGGACTTTCCAGGCTGCCTTGTTGGGTTCGCTGGCCGGATCATCCGGTGAGACCGGTACAAGTTTGGGAAATGCCCTGGCCCCGGCCTTGTACTCGGGGCCGGGGAACGGCGCCTCGTACGCTGCCAGTTCGGCCCGGCTGAGAGCACGTTCCGTGCCCAGTTGCACGATGCGTCCTACCGGGAACCAGGGGCTGTGGGTGGCAAAGGCTTTCCATAGCGTAAAGACCGGGGGGATGCGGGTTTCACCCGTGGGCAGCATGCCGTTGCCAACGATGATCCTCTGGAACCGGTGCGGATTTTCCGCCGCCAGGCGTAGTCCCAGCAGGGATCCCCAATTCTGGCAAACCAGTGTGATGTTGGTCAGTTCCAGGGATTCCAGCCAGCGGGTCAGCCAGTCAATGTGACGCTGGTAACTGTAGTCGCCCACATTGGCGGGTTTGTCAGACTTGCCGAACCCAATCAGGTCGGGGGCCAGAACCCGGTGTCCCGCAGATGCGACAATCGGGATCATGTGGCGATACAGGTACGACCAGGACGGCTCACCATGAAGCATGAGCACAGGCGAGGCGGTTGCCGGTCCTTCATCAACGAAATGCATTCTCAGGCCTGGTTCCACGTCCAGGTAGTGAGGTGCAAAAGGGTAGTCCGGAAGGCCGTCGAAACGGGCCTCATCGGTTCTCAGAATACGCATGCCATCGACTGTCCTGACTGAGTGGTTGCGTGGCTGTGGTGATTGCAGCCTAAACTTCATTCAGGATAAATCAGATGGGAAATTTGTGTGTTTGGTTTAGGTAACAGAGCGTTGTCTGATTGAATCAGGATGCAAGACCGAACAGCGTTTCCGGATTGTCGAACGCCGTCAAGGCGTCGTCACAGCAGTTAACAGCCCCGCAATCGTCGGCAGAGCAAAGGCCGATGGTCTGGCACTGGAAATCCTGGAAGCGCTCGCGGTCGTTTCGGAATATGCGGGCGCGGGGCAATGTCGAATGGCAATGGCCGCAAAGCAATGTGGGAACGGCGCTCCCTTCGGCCGCTACCGCGCGGTAATGTTCTGGTTTACTCATCATAGACCTCCTCAGTCTTCCTAACAGTAAGGGCCCTGTGTGACATTTCAACGACTGGGGCACCTTGTGTAACTGATGGAAAGTACGTACACAACTCCCTGAATGTTCACTTTTCCGGATTCAACTGTCGGCGTCGGGAGTCGGTCGGCGATTGGAGCGCTTGTCGTCCCAGTCCAGCTCTTTCGGGTTATACCAGCCAATCCGGCCCAGCACCTTGTCCCGGGTCGCGGGGGACAGGGTCGGCCAAAGCTCGTGAAACTCGTCCAGGCCCTGGTCCCGCTGTTTCAGTTGCTTGCTTTGCAGGCGACGAATAATGCGGGGCAGTTGCAATGCCTCGCCCAGTTGGCCTGGCACCCACACGTCCTGCCCCATCACTTTGCGACGATGGGTTCGGGCGGCCAGTACCTTATGCAGAGCGGTGGCAGCATCGAGGGCTGTTTCAGTTGTAAACTCTTCGTGATCCAAGGCTTGACCTGTTTTATTACTGATCAATAACCCACCACTATACCCTGAAAAAGCCTGCACTGGCCACGGGCCGTGTTAGGCTATGGCTCAGCTATCGGAACCACAGCTCAGAGGATGCTCAATCGATGTACGGAAAACTGGAAACACGGACTTTTCTGGCGATGCTGGTGGGGGTCTCCCTGGCATTTATCTGGTTGATGAAGCCATTCTTCGGCCCGATCTTCTGGGCGGTGGCTATTGCCCTGATCTTCTACCCGGTGCGGGAAGCGTTGTCGCGGAAAATGGGGGATCGCCCCAATGTGATTGCGCTGCTCACGCTGTTCATCTGCCTGATCATCGTTGTTATCCCGGTCATCATTCTGCTGACGTCCCTGATCGCGGAAGGGCTGGGGTTGTACCAGAAAATCCAGAGTGGTGAGATCCAGCCAGGCGAGTACCTTGATAAGGTCAACCAGTCGTTTCCGGCTATAGAGGCTTTCCTTGCGCAATTCAATATTGATTTCAGCGAACTCAGGGATCGCGCTGTTAACGCCTTTCTCGGAGGCAGTCAGTTCCTGGCCAAGCAGGCCCTGGGTGTTGGTCAGAATACCTTCCAGTTTTTCCTCGGACTGGCGCTGATGGTGTACCTCGCATTTTTCCTGATCCGGGATGGCAACAAGCTGGTGGAGTTGATGATCCGTGCTCTGCCGCTGGGGGACGAGCGGGAGCGCCTGTTGTTTGCCAAGTTCGCTGAGGTCACCCGGGCCACGGTGAAAGGTAACCTGCTGATCGCCATTATTCAGGGGGCTCTCGGGGGGCTGATTTTCTGGATACTGGGCATCACCGGGGCTCTGTTATGGGGTGTGGTGATGGCGATTGTTTCGTTGATACCCGCCATTGGCGCCTCCCTGGTATGGGTGCCTGTTGCGATTTACCTGACAGCCGTCGGGGACGTGGTTCCAGCCATTATCCTGGCTGCCTATGGCGCCATTGTGATCGGCTTGGCCGATAACGTTTTACGCCCCATCTTCGTAGGGCGTGACACCAAACTGCCGGACTATATCGTGCTGCTATCGACCCTGGGCGGTATTGTTATGTTTGGCATCAACGGGTTTGTGATGGGGCCGCTGGTTGCGGCACTGTTCATGGCGTTCTGGGGGATCTTTATCCGGGAGTTTAGTGAGGCTTCGGTGGTGGCCGGAAGTGAGGAAACTGGCCAGTAATCGGGAAAGCGTGACCGGGGTCGGGGCCGCATTCAAAGGAATTGTGTTACGCTCCCCACCACATGCCCCCTGCGGGGATAGGCTCAATACGATAAGAAGAATGAGTATCGTCATGATACCAGAAGATTTTCAGGAGAAATTGATGCGTATAAAAACAACGAACCATCGTCCGCTGGGCGCTGCCATTATCACTGCGGCGTTGACCATCGCTGCAGTACCCGCTGCGCTTGCTAACGAGACTGTGGCCCTCAAAAATGCCCTCTATGGGGCCGGTTACGACGTGAGCAACGTCAGCGGTACTATGGACGATACGACTCGTTCGGAACTGCGAGCTTTTCAGCGTGACCAGGGGCTGACAGTGAGTGGAGAACTGGATGAGGCCACCAAGTCCGCACTGGGGATGGTGCCGATGGAAGTGGCGGCCAATGCCGCGCCTGCGTCTGGTAGCGCCAATGCTACGGCTGACACTGGAGAATCCCGGGCCTCTGAGGCCAGGTCGGAGTCTGAGCAGGAAGACGCTGTTGAGGAAGACGATGACGGTGGCTGGTCACTGTTCTGACCCTGATTCCGTAACGAAAAAAGCCCGCTCAGGTAGAACCTGGGCGGGCTTTTTTGTGGGCCAGCCGTGGCTTAGTCGAGCTTGTCGAGATCCCGGACGGCGCCCTTGTCGGCACTGGTGGCCAGCAGGGCATAGGCTTTCAGTGCCGCAGAAACCTTGCGGTCACGGGGGAGCTCGGGTTTCCAGCCCTTGTCGTCGCGCTCAGCGCGCCGGCGATCCAGTTCCCGTTGGTCAATTTCCACGTTGATGCTCCGGTTCGGGATATCAATGCGGATGAGATCGCCATTTTCAATCAGGCCAATGGCACCGCCCGCCGCTGCTTCCGGTGAGGCGTGACCGATGGACAGGCCGGAAGTGCCGCCAGAGAAACGACCATCGGTCAGCAGGGCGCATTCCTTGCCCAGGCCTTTCGATTTCAGGTAGCTGGTAGGGTAGAGCATTTCCTGCATGCCGGGACCACCACGGGGGCCCTCGTAACGGATGATCACGACTTCGTGGGGCTTGACCTCGTCGCTGAGGATGCCGGCCACGGCGGAGTCCTGGCTTTCGAAAACCCGGGCCTTGCCTTCAAAGACATAGATACTTTCATCCACCCCGGCGGTTTTGACCACGCAACCGTCCATGGCAATGTTGCCGTACAGAACCGCGAGGCCGCCCTCAGACGAGTAGGCGTGCTCAACGGAGCGGATGCAGCCGCTCTCCCGGTCACCGTCCAGTGACGGCCAGCGGGTGTTCTGGCTGAACGCGGTCTGGGTGGGAATGCCAGCGGGCCCGGCCTTGTAGAATTCCACCACTTCCGCGGGCGGCTTGCGCATGATGTCCCAGGTTTCCAGGGCTTCGCGCATGGTTTTGCTATGCACCGTCGGCAGGTCGGTGTTGATCAGTCCGCCACGTTCAAGCTCACCGAGGATGCCCATAATCCCGCCAGCGCGGTGGACGTCTTCCATGTGGTATTTGGGTGAGTTGGGCGCCACCTTGCAAAGCTGCGGTACCCGGCGGGAGAGCTGATCGATTTCGTTCAGTGTGAACGGAACGCCGCCTTCCTGAGCCGCCGCCAGCAGGTGCAGGATGGTATTGGTGGAGCCACCCATGGCGATGTCCATCACCATGGCGTTCTCAAAGGCGGCCATGGAGGCGATGCTCAGGGGCAACACGCTGGCGTCGTCTTCTTCGTAATAGCGCCGCGCGTTCTCTACAATCTGGCGACCGGCGTTGAGGAATAGCTGTTCGCGGTCGGCGTGAGTGGCCAGCATCGACCCGTTGCCCGGGAGTGCCAGGCCGATGGCTTCGGTCAGACAGTTCATGGAGTTGGCCGTGAACATGCCAGAGCAGGATCCGCAGGTAGGGCAGGCACTGCGCTCGTATTCAGCGACTGTTTCGTCATCCGCGTTGGGGTCCGCAGCGATGACCATGGCATCCACCAGATCCAGTTTATGCTCGGACAGCTTGGTTTTACCGGCTTCCATGGGGCCGCCGGAGACAAAAATGGTGGGGATATTCAGCCGCATGGCGGCCATCAGCATGCCGGGTGTGATCTTGTCGCAGTTGGAGATGCAAACCAGGGCGTCAGCACAGTGTGCGTTGACCATGTATTCCACGGAATCGGCAATGATTTCCCGGGACGGCAGCGAGTACAGCATGCCGTCATGCCCCATGGCGATGCCGTCGTCCACGGCGATGGTATTGAATTCCTTGGCAACGCCGCCCGCGGCTTCGATTTCACGGCAAACCAGTTGGCCCAGATCCTTGAGGTGAACATGCCCCGGCACAAACTGGGTAAATGAGTTGGCAACCGCAATGATGGGCTTGCCGAAATCTTCGTTTTTCATGCCGGTGGCGCGCCAGAGCGCACGGGCACCGGCCATGTTACGGCCTGCGGTGGATGTCCGCGAACGATACTGAGGCATGGGGTTCTGGTCTCTCTATTGTTGCCTGTGACGGGGTTTGGGAACACAGAGGATACCAGATTCGACCCTGATCGCATGGTTGTTTTGCGGGTCCGTGTTTACAATGAGTAACAGTAGGGGCGAAACGTCGCCTGAGGCGACGGGCGAGTCAACGTGGAAGGGGAGAGTGTCTATGGCGGTCAGAGAAAGCCTGTCACTGCGTCGTCTCAAGCAGTTTCAGCCTCTTAACCGGCTGACCGATGAACAGTTGGTTGTACTTGCCAGCCGCGCCGAAAGGCGTGTACACGGGGCCGGGCAACGAGTGGTCGAACGGGGTGTCCGGGATGGGATGGACCTGTTCCTGGTGGAGGGGGCGGTTGAGCTGGAGTCGGCGGATGGCCGCAAGTCGACCATTGAGGCCGACAGTGACAAGGCGCTCAATCCCATCGCACGTCTGCAACCGAGAATTTACGATGTGACGGCGACCCAGGCCTGTGAATTTCTGGCGGTGGAGCAGGAAATCCTTAATCAGTTGCTGCGCTCGGCACCGGTTCAGCAGGTCGAGATCGAATCCTCAGCGGGATCCGAAAGCGGTGAAAGCGAGGAACATCACCTGCTGATGGAGTTCTATTCCGAACTGCGTTCCAATCAGTTGAGTGTGCCGAGCGTGCCGGATGTGGCCTGGAAGGTGCGGCGGCTTGTTGAGCGGGAAGATTCCAACGCAGAGCAGGTGGCGCAGGCGATATCCGCGGATCCCGCCATGGCCGCCAAACTGGTGCGGGCGAGCAATAGTCCCCTGTACCGTGGGTTCACCGATGTCCGCAATGTTCGGGAGGCAGTAGTGCGCCTTGGCATGCGCACTACCCGTCAGCTGGTTACGGTCTTTGCCATGCGGGAGGTGTTCAAGACCCGCCAGGCGGCTCTGCAGAAGGAAATGGACCGGCTCTGGCGTCACTCCCGGGAAGTGGCGGCCCTGTGTTGGGTGCTGGCGGACGGCGCTACCCGGCTCAATCCCGAGGAAGCTTTGCTGGCGGGGCTGCTACACGATATCGGGGTGGTTCCTGTATTGGTGCAGGCGGAGCATCACGTCAACCTGTTTGCGGATCCGGCCAACCTGAGCCACGCTATCGCCGAGCTGAGGGCGGATATCGGCACCGCCATGCTGGAGAGCTGGTCGTTCCCCGCGCCTTTTGTCGAGGCCGTGCGTCATGCCGAGGACTGGGGGTATGAAAGCCGCCAACCTGAGCCACAGCTGGTGGACGTGGTGATCGTCGCTCAGTTGCACTCAATGATCGGTTCCAGTCAGAATGCGGACCTTCCCCGGTTTGACGAGGTACCAGCCTACCGCAGGCTGGGCGAACTTGAATTGAATGCTTCCCGTAGCTTGCAGCTGCTGACAGAAGCGCGCGCCAGGGTGGACGAGGTTCACAGGCTGCTGTCAATTCACTGAGGTTATGTAATGGTTAATTCGGATTCGACTGACAGGTGACCGGCCCCAGATGAATGTACCCCTGTTTCCGCTCAACTCCATCGTCCTGCCCAAGGGGCGGATCCCCCTGCAGCTGTTCGAGCCGCGTTATATCGATATGCTGACCCGATGCCTCAAGGAGGACCGGGGCTTTGTCATCGTGATGCTTCGAGAAGGCCTGGAAACAGCCAAAGAGGCAGCCTTTTACGATATCGGTACTTATGTGCGGATCATTGATTTTCAGCAGCTGGATAACGGCTTGTTGGGTATTACGGTGGAGGGCCAGGGCAAGGTTTCCGTTATTCGAAGCTGGCAGGAGCCCGATGGGCTGAACCTGGGGGACGTTGAATGCCTGATGGACGAAATTGACTGCGAGGTCCCGGAGCGTTACACCGAACTACCCGCCGTGCTGAAAGCGCTGTTTAGACATCCCGTGATTCGTGACCTGGAAATGGACGTTGACTACAGTGATGCCCGGGATGTCGGGTGGCGTCTGACAGAGCTGTTGCCGCTGGACAAGCAGGAAAAGCAGCGGTTGGTGGAATTGCAGGATCCGATAGAACGACTGAGCCGGTTACAGTCCCTGCTTGAGGCGCTGGAGCAGGGCTGAGTGACGCGTCTAGAGCCCGGTCGACCGGTAGAAGAGCATGGCTTGCGGCCATTGGTGCCAGACATAGGCGGCGGTGAAGGCGATCCAGGCAACGATCGCCCCAAGCAGTGAGACATCCGGAGCCAGTGGTACCCGGTCATAACGACTGTAACTGGCGCGAATGTAGCCGGTAATGGCCAACCCAAGGAACAACCCCCCGATAACATCCGTGAACCAGTGCACGCCAAGATACAGTCGGCTGAAAGCCACCAGTACAACGGGCAGACTGAATGCCAGATAGGTGCGCCAGCGGCGGCGGTGTCGGGTTTCCCGGGCGACAAAATTGGCTGACAGCATGCACAGTACCGTTATGCCGGCGGTATGACCGCTGGGAAAAGCGCCCGATGACGGAGGGGCCAGGACCTCATCGGGCCTTGCTGTCCCGGTAAAGGACTTCAGCAGCCACACCAGCAGGAAGGTAAGCCCTGCAGCGGCGAGAATATGGGCAGCCCCGCCATAATAGCCCCGGAACAACAGGACAAAAGAGAGGCAGCCCGCCGCGGCAATCAGTACCGGTGCATCGCCGGTCATGGTAAAGAACAGAATGGTCGGGTCGAACAGTGGTTGTCGTAACTGCGAGAACCAGGTGGATACGGCGGTGTCGAACGGCTGTAACAGCGTGGTGCCGGTGGCCAGTTGGCTCCAGATCAGGAGCAGCGCCGTCGCGGTAACCGCCAGGGACAGAGAGGGCAGGGGGAACTCGCCCGCCTGGGCGGGGCGTTCACTGGAATAGAGCCGCCAGAACCGATGAGTGGCGTCGTACTTTTCCATTTTGCCGGCCAGCCATTGGTAAAGCCGGCTGCTGTATCCAAGTCCGAGTTGAAAGCGGAAGACGGTCAGGTAGATGACAATCAGCACGCCCATACTGATGGCGATGACCGGATAAAAGTGGGCGGGTGGTTTTATGTCACTGGCCAGTGCGCTGCCCACCAGGTAGCCCGGTATCACATAGACCGGCGCCCAGCCCAGCGCTGAGGTCAGGTTGAACAGCAGGAACCGGCGCCACGGCATCATCAATGCCCCGGCCACCAGGGGAATGACGGGCCGTATCGGGCCAACGAAGCGGCCGATAACCACGCTGACCCCACCGTACCGGTGAAAGAAATACTCACCCTTGTGGATGGCTTTCGGGTAACGGCTCAGGGGCCAGACACGGTCCAGCTTGCCCTGGCAGAGTCTTCCAAGCGCGAAACTGATGCTGTCGCCGAGAATCGCGCCCAGCGCAGCCCACAACAGGGCCTCGCCCAGGGGCATGGCGATCTGTCCGGCCAGAGCGGCGATGGCGAAAATGATGGCCACGCCGGGGATCAGTATACCGGCAATGGCCAGGGATTCGGCGAACGCGGTTGCGAATAGCGCCACGGCCAGCCATTCGGAATGGGAGGTCAGCCAGGTGGCAAGGGAGGTCAGCCAGTCACCGCTCATGATCCGGCGGCATCTCCCGGCAGAAACCAGATGGAATCCGCGCCGCGTTTGCGGGCTTCCTCCAGGGCGAGGCAGGCGCGTTTGCGCAGCGTGTCCGTGCGGGTGTCACCGGACCCGCGAGTGGTACAGCCCAGGCTGACAGTGGCCTTTCCGACCATAGCCCAGTTATGTTCGGCAATCGTTCTGCGGATGCGCTCGGCAATCACCCTGACGCCCTCTTCCGGTGTAAAGGGCAGGATCAGGAAGAATTCGGACTCATTCAGGGTATAGAGGGTATCTCCGGCACGAATGACCCCGAAAAGATGCTGGGTGACATCCCGGAACAGGGTCTGCATGCCGGGCTTGCCATGCAGGTCCTCCACTTCGTCGGCGTAATCAATGGCCAGTGTAACCACCGATAGCGAATGACCGGTGGCAATGGCACGGCTGATTTCCTTTTGCAGTGTTTCGTCCAGAAAGCGTGCGTTGTGGGCTCCGGTGACCGGGTCGGTAATGGCCAGATCTTCCGCCGACTGGGCCATGTGGTTGTAGTGCCAGATATAAAGTGCGCCGATGGTGATCAGTGCCAGGGCGCCGGTCATCACGGTGACGGTTTCCTGGAACGGCTGCCGGAACAGCAGAAAGGCGGCCAGGGCAATAAATAACAGTAGTGACAGAATAAGCCCCTGGCGCAGGGGCAGGATCAACAGGTTGAGAAGGATCAGGGGCATGCTCCAGTGGCTGATCCCCGGCGTACTCATGGTGTACATGGCGGCGATCAGCCCGCAGTTCAGAGCGGTCAGTATCGCCAGGTGTCCAGGGGCAGACAACTGATGGCGGCGGCACACAAAGGTGTAACCGGCCCCCGCGAGGGTCAGTAACGCCATGCCCGCTGCCAGGTAAAAAAGGCTATAGAATCCGTAACGAAGGTTCTGGAAGGCCAGGCTGGCTATGAACAGGGTGGCCAGACAATAACCGGCGAGATGGGTGTAGGTTCTCAGGCGTGTCTCGGTCATGCCGCGGGGCCCTCCGCATCGGCTTCCCTGTTGGGAGGTGAAGAATGGGACCAGGTGCTGTAGGACTGGGCGCGATTGCCGCCCTGCTGCTGGGCCCGGCGCAGGGCATTGGCGGCGGACTGCTGCAGGCTGTCGGCGTTGTCTCCGATGTTGAGGCCGGCAATGCCGGCGCTGACGGTTAATTCCAGGCCGTGGGAAACCAGCAGGGCCCGCAGCCCGTTGCGAATCACCTCGGCCCGGTTGGAGGCATCGGAAGTGGCAATGCCGGGCAGGATAACCAGGAACTGCAGGTCCGCGACACGATAATAGGTGTCAAAATCCCGCAGTTGCGAGTGCAGGTAGCGTCCGATACGGGGCAATATGGAGCGGATGTCTGCATCCGGATCGGTATCGCTCAGGTGGGTATCCAGCCCGAGCATGATGATGGACATGTCCGTGCCTTCCCGTTCGCTGCGCTGAATTTCCTTGTGCAGGTCGGCGGACAGATACTCGCGGCTGGCGGCCTGGGTCAGTTCATCGGTACGGCGCAGTGGCGCCAGCTGGCGGGATTTATACTCACGCAGGAATACCAGGATTGCAGCCAGCATGATCGTCAGCAGAAAGGCACTGATCATCTGGTGGCGTTCCGGCAGGCCGGCGGACCATTGGGTTGCGATCATCGTCAGCAGTGCACAGGCCAGGGTTGTGACCGTGGCCCAGGGCAGGGGCAGCAGCGCAAAAGCGAGAAGGGGGGCGGCATACAGCCAGTGCACAAGACTCCACGGGCCGGCCCACAGGCTTGTGGCCAGCAAGGCCAGGAGCGTACCAAGAACCAGTCGGTTAATCGTTGGCCAGGGGGCGCGTGAACGATGAGGATGAAAGGCGCTACCGGTAAACACCAGTGCCGTTGCGGCCAGGGCAGTAAGTGCTGTGAGGTGGTCACCGTTTACGGCGGAGAGTATGGCGATGGCAGCCAATACAATGAAGCCGGCTCTCGACAGGCGACTCAACAGGAATTTTTCGGCCATCTGGGCCATAGTATCCATCCTCTCCCGGACATCCGTTTGTGTCAGCATAACGCAGGTAGCATTGAATAGCCTGCGCCCATCGTCTGTCATTCAATGCCGAACAGGCTGTTCGGCAGCGGTATAATAATCGTTTGGGGTGCGTACTTGAAACGGGAAAGGTAAAGTTAGGGTCTTATTTGTGAATTCAGCTATCAACACCGAAGGTAATCGAATGGATATTGCAGCTTACATGGCTGAAGTGGGTCAGCAGGCACGTTCCGCGGCTACTGTCGTGGCGCGCTCGACCACGGCCGTGCGTAACCGGGCCCTGCTGGCAACCGCCGAGGCGCTGGATTCCGCCCGCAGTGAGCTGGCGGAAGCAAATGCGCGGGACCTGTCACAGGGGCGCGAGAGCGGGCTTGATGCGGCCATGCTGGATCGCCTTGAGCTGACCCCGCAGCGGATCGATACCATGATTGAAGGGTTGAAGCAGGTCGCCTCGTTACCGGACCCCATTGGTGCGATTACCGATATGACTTACCGCCCATCGGGCATCCAGGTTGGCAAGATGCGAGTGCCGCTGGGGGTGATTGGCATCATTTATGAGTCCCGTCCCAATGTAACCGTGGAAGCGGCCAGCCTGTGCCTGAAATCGGGAAACGCCACCATTCTTCGTGGCGGATCCGAATCCATCCACTCCAACCAGGCCATTGCCCGATGTCTGGCCAAGGGGCTGGCTGAAGCCGGGCTGCCGGAAACCTCGGTACAGGTCATCAAAACCACGGATCGTGCCGCCGTGGGTGAGCTGATTACCATGCCTGCGTATGTGGATGTCATCGTACCCCGTGGCGGCAAGGGGCTTATCGAGCGCATCAGCCGCGATGCCCGGGTGCCGGTGATCAAACACCTGGACGGGGTCTGTCACGTATATATTGACAGTCACGCGGACCCGGAAAAGGCGCTGAACGTTGCCGTGAACGCAAAAACCCACCGGTACGGCACCTGTAATACCATGGAAACCCTGCTGGTGGATGCCGAGATCGCCGAAGACATGCTGCCATTGTTGGCGGACGCTTTTGTGGACAAGGGCGTCGAATTGCGGGGCTGTGAGCGATCCCGCGCTATTGTGTCGTCCATGGCCGCAGCAACCGAAGCGGACTGGGAAGAGGAATACCTTGCCCCGATTCTGGCAGTCAGGGTGGTGGATGGCCTGGAGGCCGCCATTGCCCATATCAATCGATACAGCTCGCAGCATACCGACAGTATCATTACGGAAAACTACACCCGGGCGCGGCGCTTCATTACCGAAGTAGACTCCAGCTCGGTGATGGTCAACGCTTCGACCCGTTTTGCTGACGGCTTTGAATATGGTCTGGGCGCCGAAATCGGTATTTCCACCGATAAGATCCATGCCCGCGGGCCCGTCGGGCTGGAGGGTCTGACGTCCCAGAAGTACGTGGTGTTTGGTGACGGCCACATCCGGACCTGATTGCTTATGCATGTCATATACGGCGGAACGTTTGATCCCATTCATCATGGTCACCTCAGGCTCGCGATTGAGCTGAAGGAGCGCCTGGGGGTGTCGGAAGTGTCATTGGTGCCATGCCATATCCCGCCGCACCGCGGCTCGACGGACGCCAGCAGCGCTCAGCGCCTGGACTTGCTGCGACTGGCGGTCGCCGATGAGCCCGGGCTGGTTGTCGATGATCGTGAGTTGGCACGGTCGGGGGCTTCCTACACCGCTGATACCTTGCGCCAGCTGCGTGAGCAACTGGGGGAGCATGAGCCGCTGGTCATGGTGGTGGGTACGGACGCGTTCGCAGGATTCGATCGCTGGCGGGAGTGGGAGAAGATTCCGCAACTGGCCCATGTGGTTGTCGTGAAACGCCCTGGGCCAGAGCTGGAGCCGCTGGGCGTGCCGGCGAAACTGCTGCAGGAACGTGGGGTCTCAAGCGCCGATCAGCTTCACTGCGCTCCCGGCGGATACTGTCTGGAGCTGGATCCACCCCTTCTGGATATTTCCGCCACCGGCATCCGTGAAAGAATCTTGTCCGGGCGCTCGCCCCGGTATTTGCTGCCGGATCCGGTCTGGCAAAAAATTGGCCGTCTCGGGCTATACGGTGCCTGCCCTGACGAGAACTTTTAATGCTACAATCGCTTTTGAACATGACTTTTCGGGTGGCCGCCCTCGCCGCCATCCGTCCAACAGGGTGATTATGCAGGCTGAGCAACTGAAAGATCTGGTGATAGGTGCACTTGGTGAAGTAAAGGCACAGGATGTGAGCGTGATTGATGTTCGGGATCGTACCAGCGTGACGGATTACATGGTGCTGGCTTCGGGAACATCCA
Source organism: Marinobacter alkalisoli (assembly GCF_045449795.1). NCBI lineage: Bacteria > Pseudomonadati > Pseudomonadota > Gammaproteobacteria > Pseudomonadales > Marinobacteraceae > Marinobacter > Marinobacter alkalisoli. The sequence continues at coordinate 36,031 of NZ_JBJJLB010000015.1, read as the reverse complement.
ATCGTCATTTGAAATCACTGGCGGATTCCGTGATTGCGGAAGCGAAAGAGCAGGGAGTTCGCGCCAGTAATGTGGAAGGCAGCAACGTCAGCGACTGGATTCTCGTGGATCTGGGGGATGTTGTTGTGCATGTGATGATGCCAGCCACCCGCGAATTCTACGATCTTGAGCGTCTGTGGCGCGATGCCCCGGATCTGGGTGTTGCGGGTAGCGAATAACCATGCGATTGCGCCTGATCTGCGTGGGGCAGAAAATGCCCGACTGGGTCAGCCAGGGATACACTGATTACGCCCGCCGAATGCCGCCGGAGCTGCCATTGGAACTGGTAGAGATTCCCATGGCCCATCGGGGCAAGAATCCGGACATTGCCCGGCTGATGCAAAAGGAAAGCGATGCGGTCCTCGCTGCCGCGGGGCCCAGGGATCGTGTGGTCGCCCTGGAAGTGGGCGGGCGCCCCTGGTCGACGGAAAAGCTCGCCAGCCAGCTGGAAAACTGGCAGCAGGACGGGCGTGACGTCAGCTTCCTGGTCGGTGGTCCGGATGGACTTGCTGAAACCTGTCGACAGCGGGCAGACCAGCTCTGGTCCCTGTCGCCCCTGACGCTCCCGCACCCTCTGGTGAGAATCCTGTTGGCTGAGCAGTTGTATCGTGCCTGGTCAATCACCCGCAACCATCCGTATCATCGGGCGTAGGACGCATCATGCCCTGGGGAGAGTTCAAAGACGTAGCCGCCGAGCGGCGCCTGTTCCAGCGACGTACGCTGGTCATGGTATGCGTCGTGTTTGTCATGTTGGGGCTACTTGTAGCCAGGATGTACCAGCTCCAGATCGTTGAGCATGAAGTGTACACCACCCTCTCCGACAAGAACCGGGTCCAGGTCCAGTCGGTTGCCCCTCCCCGTGGTCTGGTCTATGACCGCAATGATGAACTGCTGGCCGAGAACCGCCCGGTGTTCGGCGTGACCCTGGTGCCCGAACGTGTTGACGGTATGGAAGAGACGCTGGCCAAGCTCGAAGCGCTTCTCGGCATTTCCGAAGAGGACGTGGAACGGTTCCAGCGTCGCCTGCGGGAACCCCGTCGACCATTCCAGCCACTTCCCCTGCGCTACGATCTCAATGAAAAAGAAATCGCCAGCCTCGCGGTTCATCGCCATGAGCTGCCAGGCGTGGAAGTGTCTGCGGAGCTTGTCCGGTACTACCCTCATAGTGAACTGACCTCCCACGCTCTGGGTTATGTGGGCCGGATTAACCGGGAGGAGCTACAACGTATTGATCCGGTTAACTATGCTGGCACCAACTACATTGGCAAATCCGGGATTGAGCGATTCTATGAGGCGCTGCTGCATGGCCAGGTGGGCTACCAGCATGTGGAGACCAATGCCCGGGGGCGAACGCTGAGGGTCCTGGAGCGGCAGAACCCGGTCCCGGGTGAAGACATCCAGTTGCATCTTGATCTCCGGCTACAGCGCCTGGCCCATGAATTGCTGGACGGCCGGCGAGGCGCCATTGTCGCGATTGAGCCGGATACCGGTGGTCTGCTGGCACTGGCCAGTGTCCCCGGTTTTGATACCAATCAGTTTGTGACCGGTATCAGTGTGGCGAACTACCGGGCCCTGAGCACCGATATCGACAAGCCCCTGTTCAACCGTGCGTTGCGTGGGCAATACCCTCCGGGGTCCACCCTGAAGCCCATGCTGGCGGTGGCTGCTCTGGACAGTGGCGCAACTACCCGGGACAAAACCATCTGGGATCCCGGTTATTTCCAGTTGAATTCCGGAGGGCGCCGCTACCGTGACTGGAAACGCTCGGGGCATGGCTGGGTCGATCTGACCGACGCGGTGGCAGAGTCCTGTGATATCTATTTTTATCAGATTGCCGTTGAGATGGGCGTGGACACCATGTACGACTATCTCTCCCGCTTCGGGTTTGGCGAAGACGCGACCCTGGATGTCTCCGGCGCACTGAACGGCCTGTTGCCCTCTCGCGACTGGAAACGAGCGGTAAGAAACGAGCCCTGGTATCCGGGGGATTCGGTCAACATGGGGATTGGCCAGGGTTTTATGCTGGCGACTCCGTTACAACTGGCGACAGCGACTTCCCTGATTGCGAACCGTGGCCGCTGGATAGAGCCGAGACTGCTGAAAAGCATCAAGGGAGATCGCTCAGCCGATGAGTTCCTGCCCCAGGGGGATCATGCCCCTCTGACGCTCAAGAATGCGGACGACTGGGAGTTTGTGGTTGATGCCATGGCAGAGGTGATGCACGGAACCAGGGGTACCGCTCGTGGTGCCGCGCGGGGCGCACCGTATCGCATGGCGGGCAAGACCGGCACGGCCCAGGTGTTCAGCCTGGCTGAAGATGAAGAATACGAGGAAGAGGATGTGCGGGAGCGTTTGCGTGATCACGCCCTGTTTGTGGGCTTTGCCCCGGTTGATGATCCCGAGATTGCCGTTGCGGTGATCGTCGAAAACGGAGGCAGTGGCAGTGGTACCGCCGCGCCAGTGGCAAGAGCAATGTTTGACGCCTGGTTGCTTGGATTCCCTGAGGAAGGTAAGGCGCTGGTGACGGGCACCACCGACGAGGGAGCTGAATGATGCTGGGGAATCGCCTGCAGTCGTCGCATCACCCGCTGTCCAGGCCACGGAGCCTGTGGTCTGCGTTTCATATTGATCCTATCCTGCTGGCCCTGCTTTTGCTTTTGATTGGCGGGGGGCTGGTGGTCCTGTACAGCGGTGCCGACCGCAACATCGAAGTCGTCAAGGCCCAGGGGATTCGCATGGGCATCGCCCTTGTGGTCATGCTGGTGTTTGCCCAATTGGACCCGGCCGTATTCCGGCGGTGGGCGCCCTGGTTGTACCTGGCTGGCCTTGCGGCTCTGGTTGCGGTTCTTCTGGCGGGGGTTGGCGCGAAGGGGGCCCAGCGTTGGCTGGCCATTCCGGGGCTGCCTCGTTTCCAGCCGTCGGAACTGATGAAACTTGTGGTGCCGATGATGGCGGCCTGGTACCTGTCGCGTCATTTCCTGCCGCCGACGCTGGCGCGAGTGGGGGGGTCCCTGCTGATTGTATTGGCGCCGATGGCCATGATTATTCTCCAGCCGGACCTGGGGACCTCTCTGCTGGTGGGTACCGCCGGTCTGTTTGTGGTGTTTTTTGCCGGTATGAGCTGGCGCCTGATCGCAGCGTTTGTAGCGATGGTCTCGGTGGCCGCGCCACTGATGTGGTTCTTTGTCATGCGCGATTACCAGAAGCAGCGGGTGTTGACCCTGCTGGACCCACAAAGCGATCCACTTGGCGCGGGCTGGAACATCATCCAGTCGAAAACCGCCATTGGCTCCGGTGGGGTTGACGGCAAGGGCTGGCTGCAGGGCACTCAGTCCCATCTTGAGTTCCTGCCGGAAAGCCACACCGATTTTATCGTCGCGGTGCTGGCTGAGGAGTTTGGTTTCATCGGCATGTTGGTGCTGATGGCTGTCTATCTGTTGATTATTCTTCGGTGCCTCTACATCGCGGCTACAGCCCAGGACTCATTCAGCCGGCTGCTGGCCGGAGCATTGACCATGACATTCTTTATCTACATCTTCGTTAACGTGGGAATGGTCAGCGGGCTGTTACCGGTGGTGGGCGTTCCGCTGCCACTGGTCAGCTATGGGGGGACCTCGAGTGTCACCCTGATGGCTGCCTTTGGTGTGCTGATGTCGATTCACACTCACCGACGAATGATCAGCGCCTGACCATGGACGGCGGGTAATGGTCCGCCGCTTGCGCTCCATGGTAATGTAGCCCCGGTTTTCAGAAAGCTGGCGAAGAAGCGGGATCCGGTGTGCCGGGATCCCGGAATTGCTTTTCGGCCATTAACTCACAGGTAAATAATGACAGCTGTCCGTTTTCCAGGTTTTATCCGCCTCGTGCCCGTCATGTTCGGGGTGTTCGCTTCTCTCGTCCATGCAGGGGGGTATGAGGCTACGCCGGAAGGCAGGCAGCTGATCGAGGAGATGGTTGCGAAGTATGGTTTTGACCAGGTCAGGGTAGAATCCCTGCTGGCCGACGCAACACGCATCGATAAAATTCTCGAATCCATCAGCCGTCCGGCAGAGAAGACCCTGACCTGGGGGGAGTACCGGCAAATTTTTCTCAAGCCGGACAGGATCAAGCGTGGCCTGGCGTTTCTTGAGGAGTATGAAGAGGTCTTCGACCGGGCGGAATCCCGGTTCGGTGTGCCCGCTACGATCATTGCGGCCATTATCGGCGTGGAAACCTGGTACGGCAACTACACCGGAAACTACCGTGTCTTGGACGCGCTGGCGACCCTGGCCTTCGACTATCCCCCCCGCAGCCGTTTTTTCCGCAGTGAGCTGGTTCAATACCTGCTGATGACGCGGGAGCAGGGGTTTGATCCCCTTGTTGTCAAAGGCTCCTATGCCGGCGCCATGGGCTATGGGCAGTTTATTTCCAGCAGTTATCGCAACTTTGCCATCGACTTTGATGATGACGGTATTGCAGACATTCTGACCAATCCGGTGGACGCCATTGGCAGTGTCGCCAATTATTTCAGCAAGCATCACTGGCGCAAAGGTGAGCCGGTTGCGGAGCGCCTGGAAAGTGACCTGCCAGAGGGTTCCCCGCTGTTGACGCGGGAACTCAAACCGCGGCTGACGGTCAGTGATTATCGCGATGCGGGACTGGAACCCAGGCAAGACGTGGAAGGGAGCGCAGCTGCCCGGGCGATCCTGTTACAGGGGGGCCAAGGACCGGAGCTATGGCTGACTTACCATAACTTTTACGTGATAACCCGCTACAATCACAGTCATCTGTACGCCCTGGCGGTCAAACAGCTGGCTGATGAACTGGACAAACACAGGAATCCTGACCAGTGGTGATCAATTTTCCGTTTTCGTTGCCGTTCCTGATCGCTGCGGCGCTGGTGTTGTCAGGCTGTGCATCTTCACCCGCACCGGAGAAGGACCATTCCTCCCGGTACACCATTTCACAGGATCGCGCACCCGCTGGTAACTTTGATGTGTCCGATCTCGGGAATGCAACGCCGCGATACGAGGCGCCCCGCTCCGCGGGCAACAAATCTTCCTACACGGTGTGGGGCAAGCAATACAGTGTAATGGCCAGTAATGACGGATACGTTGAGCGGGGCATTGCCAGTTGGTACGGCGAAAAGTTCCATGGCCATAAAACCTCCAATGGCGAGGTTTTTGACATGTATGAAATGTCGGCGGCCCATAAAAGCCTGAGAATTCCTGGCTACGCCCGGGTGACCAACCTGGACAACGGTCGTTCGGTGATTGTCCGTGTGAATGATCGGGGGCCATTTCATGGCGATCGGCTGATTGACTTATCTTATGCAGCGGCGAAGAAGCTCGGCTATCAGGGAAAAGGCACCGCCCGGGTTGAAGTGGCCGCCATTACGGTCAGGAAAGACGGTACCATGACGCTGGCTGGCCGGCCATACTCTGGCGGCGGGGAGGCGGTCCCGGTGGAAGCAGTGGCGGAGCGTTCCGAAACCCATGGAGGCGCGTCGGCCCTGTTTGTGCAGTTGGGCTCCTTTAGCAGCCGGAATCCTGCAGAAGCTCTGCTGGGCAAGGTCAAAAGTGTTATCGAGAACCCAATGCGGGTAAGGGAGGTGGATACGGTGTCCGGGCGTTTCCATCGTGTGCAGGTAGGCCCCTTCAGCACCCCGGATGAAGCCCGAAAAGCCCAGGCGAGGCTTGAAAACCAGGGATTTGGCCAGACCATATTGCTGACCGATTCCCACTAAAAAAGAATCAATACACTTAACGACGAATGAACGAACCCATGGCGACTAATCCTGTTTTCCGCGCTTTAACCGCAGTTCTGCTTCTGGTGTTGATCCCCCTGGGATCGGCCCACGCCCAGACAGTACTGATTCCCTCGCCTCCGCAAGTGGCGGGCAGCTCCTACATCCTGATGGACCCCCTCAGTGGTAGGGTCATCATGGATGAGAACAGTAACGAACGTTTACCGCCAGCAAGTCTGACCAAGATGATGACCGCCTACATCGTTGAGCGCGAGCTGGACGAAGGCCGTATCTCCATGTCGGATATGGTTCCGATCAGTGTCAATGCCTGGCGTACGGAAGGCTCGCGCACTTTTGTCCAGGAGGGGACAGAGGTCTCGGTGGAGAACCTGCTCAAGGGCGTGATTATTCAGTCGGGAAATGATGCCTCGGTTGCCCTGGCGGAGTTTATTGCCGGCAGTGAAGGTGCATTCGTTGACATCATGAACCAGCAGGCCCAACTGCTGGGCATGCAAGATACCAACTTCGAGAATGCCACTGGCCTGCCATCACCGGACCATTTCTCCACCGCCCACGATCTGGCGCTGTTGGCGAGGGCGATCATCAATGATTACCCCGAGAGTTACCCGTTGTACGCTGAGAAACACTTCACTTACAACAACATCCGCCAACCCAATCGCAACAGTCTGCTTTGGCGTGATGACAGTGTTGATGGTCTTAAAACCGGGCACACCGAAGAAGCCGGATACTGCCTGGTGGCTTCGGCCAAGCGCAATGGTACCCGGCTGATTGCCGTTGTGATGGGAACAGACAGTACGACAGCCCGGGCCCAGGAAATTCAGAAGATGCTGAACTATGGCTTCCGGTACTATGAAAGCGAGACGCTGTTTGGCGCCGGTCAGGAATTGATCGAGGCACGGATCTGGGGCGGTCGTGAAGATGAACTGTCGGTTGGTGTCACTGAAGAAGTTAATGTCACCATTCCCCGCGGTTCCCGCGACTCGCTGGAATCCACTGTGGACCTTGATTCTGTCATTAAAGCACCCATCAAGGTGGGGGATGAGCTTGGCCGTTTGCAGGTCAAACTGGGCGATGATGTAATCGTGGACCAGCCGGTACTGGCACTCAGCGACGTGCCCGAGGGCGGGCTGTTCAAGCGTCTGTGGGATGCCATCAAGCTCTTTTTTGTTCAGTTGTTCTAGTGACAACCACTGACGTCTTCGGGAGTAAGCCGGCATGAGTGAGCCGAAAGCACCTAAAATTGAGTTTCCCTGTGACTATGTCATCAAAGTGATTGGCAATTCGGCGCCGGATTTTACCGAATTCGTGGTTGAGGTCGTGGAGCAGCATGCGCCAGGTATCACCGATGCTGATGTTTCCGTCAATAAGAGCAGTGGTGGCCGTTTCTCTTCAGTGCAGCTGAAGATAGTGGCCACTGGCGAAGCCCAGCTCAAGGCGCTGTTTGAAGACCTGAAGGCCAGTGGCCGGGTCCATATGGTGCTCTGAGCCAATGTCGAAGCTGATCGTACGCACCCTGGGAGAGCAGCCATATCAGGAAACCTGGGAGGCGATGAAAACCTTCACCGCTGATCGCGATGACTCGGTCGCGGACGAACTCTGGTGCCTTGAGCACCCGAGGGTCTATACACAGGGCCAGGCAGGCAAAGCTGAACACATCCTGGCGCCCGGGGATATCCCCGTGATTCAGGTGGACAGGGGCGGGCAGGTTACTTATCACGGGCCTGGTCAGCTGGTTATCTACCTGCTGATCAACCTGCCTCGCCACAAGCTGGGTGTGCGGACATTGGTGGATCAGATTGAACAGGGCATTGTCCGTGTGCTGGCGGGCGCGGGGATCGAAGCAGCCCCCAGGCCCGATGCCCCTGGCGTTTATGTGGGTGACGCCAAAATTGCGTCCCTGGGATTGCGGGTCCGTCGTGGGTGCTCGTTCCATGGCCTGGCGCTGAACGTGGACATGGATATGGAGCCGTTCCGCCGTATCAATCCCTGTGGCTACGCCGGTATGCCTATGTGCCAGGTCAGCGACTTTGTTGCCGGTGCGACCGTGGAGGATTTTGCCGTAAAGCTTGCCGGCGAACTGGTTGCAGGGCTCGGCCACGACCATGTCGAGTACCGCTCCGGGTGGTAGAGCAACCGTGCGCGTTTAGTCCGTGAATGCCTCTTCGAACTCACAGACAGTATTTCGTCCCTGGGTTTTTGCCCGGTAAAGCCCCTCGTCCGCTCGCTGCAACAATCTGTCCACGGACTCGTCATCGCGGATAGTGGCAACGCCAACGCTGATGGTTGCTGCAATGGCCTGGCCTTCCGCGGATACGGATTTGCTGCTGACAACCTTGCGGATCCGGTTGGCGGTCTTTACTGCCTCCTCAGTGCCGGTTTCCGGCAGTAGCACCAGATATTCCTCTCCTCCCCACCGTGCCAGGGTATCCACTTTCCGGCATTGTTCTTTCAGCGTCGAGGCCACCAGTACGATCATTTCATCACCAATGTGATGGCCGTAGTTGTCATTAACGCTCTTGAAAAGATCGATATCCATCAGCAGTACCGAGAATACCCGTGAGTTTCGTTGGTAACGCTGGTATTCGTTATCCAGTTGCGACAGCACTTCGCGACGGTTGGCGAGGCCAGTGAGGGCATCGTGCTTGGCGGCATACTCAAATTCCCGCGCCAGTTTCAGGAGGCCCAGTTTACTGCGCCGCCGGCTTTGATCCAGCACATAGCAGGTGGACATCTCAAAGGCGAGCACGGCAATCATGGTCAGGCGGAAACTGGTACTGTAGGGCGCATCAAACACCAGGTCGCCAATCGGGCTGAACAGAACGGCCACGGCTGCGAGCCCGCCAGCGCAGGCAAACACCCCGACCCTGGACTGACTGATGTAGAAAATGATCGGCGGGTAGGCGAACAGCCAGATAATCGCGGAGCCATCCTCGACCGCCTGGACCGCCAGATAGGTGAACAGTGCGGTGATGATGGTGATGAAACCCCGGCGTTGCAGGGTGCTGCTGTGCCTGATCAGGTAGGCAATGCCATTGGCCGCCAGGAGCCCTGCGAATATGATCAGCACCGTTGGTGCGGTGGGGTCTCCGCGCAGGGATGAGCGATACGCGAAGAACACAAGCAGAGGCACGGCGGCGAGTGTCAGCCATCCGATCAAGGTGGGGACGGGAATCTCTCCCTTTACCCGATACTGGGACAGGTCGGTATCCGCGTTGTGTGTGGCTATGTGAGTCATTTTAAGGTCTTGTTGTTCTGGTGTTATTGTTGGGCCTGGAATGCCAGGTCCGCAGATCCATACTAGACGGATTCCTAGCTTCAAAGTGTGTAAAAACGTAAAGAGTTGCAATGAATTCATCACTATACGCCGGAAGTCCCGGTTACATTGGCCGCAAGGCCGGGAAAAGACTGGCGAATCAGTGAGGTTTGAGGCAGGCGCTATCCGTATAATGACCGAAGCAGCCTCAGGGCTGAAATGCAATGAACCGGGCGGATGATTGATGGTATCCAAAAAACGAGGAACCTCCGTTTCACGTATCAAGACCGGAAGCTTCGAACGCCGTTTGACGCTGACCCGGGCAGGGCTGTTTGCCGGCACCCGGATGGCGTCTCACATGGCAACGAACTGGTTCAGCAGCCGTGACAAGCGGGACCAGCGCCACCGCGCCATGCTGTCCAGTCAGGCCGAGTTTCTGGTGGATGAACTGGGCAAGCTGAAGGGCAGTGTGGTCAAAATCGGCCAGGTTATGGCCCTCTACGGTGAGCATTTTTTGCCTGAGGAAGTAACAGAAGCGCTGCATACCCTGGAGGACCAGACAACCTCCCTCGAGTGGTCTGCCATTGAGCGTGTCCTGAAGGATGAGCTGGGCGCCGACCGGCTGGCACAACTGGATGTCGATCCCGAACCGATCGGGGCCGCGTCACTGGGGCAGGTACACCGTGCGCGACGCAAAAGCGATGGCCTTGAACTGGTGCTGAAAGTCCAGTATCCGGGGGTGGCGGATGCGGTGGACAGTGACCTCAATGCGGTGGCCCAGCTCCTGAAAATCGCGCGGCTGGTTTCTTTTGGACCTGAATTCAACGACTGGCTGGAAGAAGTCCGGGAAATGATGCACCGGGAAGTGGATTATCGGCTGGAAGCCCGTACTACCGAAAAATTCCGCAAGATGCTGGTTGCCGATCCCAGGTTTGTTGTGCCCAGAGTGCTGCAGGAGTTCTCCACTGCCCATGTGATCGCTTCCACCTACGAACACGGCCATTCGGTCAGTTCCGTCGCTGTGCGGGAGTTGCCGCTGGAGCGGCGTTCCGAGCTGGGGATGGCGGCGCTGGAGCTGTTTTTCCGGGAGCTGTTTGTCTGGGGCGAAATCCAGACCGACCCCAATTTCGGTAACTACCGCATTCGTATCGCCGGCGAGCAGGGATCCGATCAGGATTACGACCAGATTGTGCTGCTTGATTTTGGCGCGGTGCAGGCTTATTCGCCGTCGTTCCTCGACCCGGTTATTCAGATGATTCGCGCGTCCTATGAAGGGGACTTGCCAGCGGTTGTCGAAGGGGGCGTGGAACTGCGCTTTATGAGCCGTGACTGGCCAGACGATGTGCTCGACAAATTTGGCGCTGTCTGTATGTCAGTGCTGGAACCCCTGGCCCGGGACCGAAGCCAGTGGCCGGATTATGCTGTGAATGCCGACGGGGAGTATCGCTGGAAACAGAGCGATCTGCCGTCGCGGGTGGCCCGCCAGGCGGCGCGATCTGCCATCAATCGTTATTTCAGGGTGCCGCCCAAGGAATTTGTGTTCCTGAACCGGAAACTGATTGGGGTATACACCTTTATCGCGGTGCTGAACGCGGAGTTCAACGGTGAAGAGCTGTTGCGGGCCTACCTTTACGGCGACGGTACCGATTCCGAGGGAACCCCGGCGGTTTCCAGGACCAGCCAGAGTACGAAGCCGTAACGGGCGCCCTTGCCAATCGCAACCAGTACCACGAAGTTGATCCAGGGTACGCGCATCACGCCTCCGATGAGGGTGAGCGCGTCGCCTCCCAGCGGTAACCAGCCCAATAGCAGAGACCACTGACCATAGCGGTTGAATCTGTCCCGCGCTTTCTCGAGCTGCTTCTCTGAAACCGGAAACCAGCGTTTATCCTTAAAGCGATCCACCTGCCGGCCGATAACCCCATTAACAACGGAGCCCAGAGTGTTCCCCGCGGTTGCCCAGAACCAGAGCCAGCCAAGGGGATAGCCCTGGGTTACCATAGCGCCGAGCATGACTTCGGAATACGCCGGGAGCAGGGTGGCTGCGGCAAAGGCCGTCAGGAATAGGGTCAGGTATGCCAAGTTGTTACCTCGTTTTTTACACCGCCATCGAACAGGTTCCATTGCAATGAAAGAGCTTTCGCTACGCTTCAAACTCTACGCCCTGGTTATTACGCTGCTGCTGGTGATGGGGGTCAGTATCGTGGTGACCGCCCAATTGTCGCTCAGTGACATGGAAGAGCGAATGACCACCGAAACCCGCGATACCGTGCAGGGTATTGTGATGGAGCGCCTTGGTGCAACTGCGGGCAAGTACGGGGAACTGGTCAGCGGCCAGTTTGCGACCGCCTACCGTACGCCGGAAGTGGTTCGCAACGTGATCCTCCGCAATATCCAGGCTGACAGTTCCGGCAGGATCAGTCGAATTGCTTTGCAGGAGACGGTTGGCAGGGTGCTGGAGGAACAAAAAAGCCTGAGCTCGGTCTATGCACAGTTTGAGCCGGATGCCTACGACGGGCAGGACCGGTACTTCACTGGCGGTGTGGAAGAGCACAGCAGTGATGAGGGCACCCTGGAAATCTATTTCTATCGCGCGCCCGACGGTGAGGTGGTCTTCAGTCGCACCGGGGATCCCGCCACCAAGTATCTCGACAGCCGCAATGAGTTCGGCATTCGTGAAGCGGAATGGTACCTGTGCTCCAGAGACAACAAGCAGCCTTGTATCATGGAGCCCTATGAGTATGAGATTGAGGAAGGCTATTCCGAGCTGATGACCAGTCTGGTGGTGCCGATTCTCGATGGTGGAGAGTTCGCAGGGGTAGTCGGTGTTGATATCAATCTCTCAACACTCCAGCAAACCATTCGGGAGGTCAGCAATGAGCTGTACAGTGGCAAATCCCGCGTCACGTTGCTGAGTGATAAGGGGCTGATTGCCGCCTCCAGTCACTACGACAGCCACCTTGGCCGCCCGTTGAATGAGGCTCTGCCCGAACTGGCGGGCGAGTTCGTTGATTTGCACCAGGGGGAGCGGACCTTTGACGATGGCGAGACCCTTGCCGTGTCCTATCCTGTGGAGATTGACCTGCCGGGCACACAATGGTCCCTGCTGATTGAGCTGCCCCGCGAAACCGCCCTGGCTGAGGTTTCTGCCATCACCGCCCTGTTGTCCGACGAAGTTGGCGCTACGGCCGCGCGTCAAACCCTGGTGGGCATTGTGGTGTCCGGGCTTGCCATTCTGATTCTGGTGCTGCTGGTTCGCTCTGTTACTCGCCCGCTCAACGAAATTCGTGACCGCATGAAGAATCTGGCCAGTGCCGAGGGGGATCTCACCCGCGAGCTGTCGATTGATACCCACGCCGAGCTGATTGAGCTGGCGGGCGGATTCAACGCGTTCCTTGGCCGCCTGCGGGATATGATCAACGACCTCAAGAACGTTAACGGCCAGGTTCGACAGCAGGCGACCGATGTCGGGGGTATTGCGCGGGAGACGGACGGACAGACCGAACGCCAGCATCAGGATATTGAGAGCGTGGTGACCGCCATGAACGAGATGTCGGCGGCTGCCGGAGAAGTGGCCGGGTTTGCCGGGGAGGCGGCGGAGAATGCACGCCAGGCTCAGGACGGGGTGCGCTTTACCCAGGATACTCTCACCACGGCGGTGGATGGTGTCAGCGCCCTGTCCGCGGACATGGATCAGGCCAGTACGGCGATTACCCAGGTGGCCACCCGTAGCGACGACATCAACCGCATTCTGGATGTGATTCGCGGTGTTGCCGAGCAGACCAATCTCCTGGCCCTGAATGCGGCCATAGAAGCGGCCCGCGCAGGTGAGCAGGGGCGTGGCTTTGCGGTGGTGGCGGATGAGGTACGCACACTGGCGTCCCGTACCCGACAGTCCACCGACGAGATCAGTGAGATGATCGAAGGCCTGCAGAGCGATGTGAATGGTGCAGTGTCGGTGATCCGCTCCGGTGTGGACCGTGCAACAACCGCAGTGGACGGTACCCGCGAGGCGGATCATTCCCTGGCCGCCGTGGTCGAACGCATTGGCACCATCGTGGAGCATGTAACCCAGGTGGCGACAGCGGCTGAGGAGCAGAGTTCGGTCAGCGAGGAGATCAACCGGAACCTGACGAAAATCGGGGATGCCGCCAGTGATCTGCGGGTGCTTGCACAGCGGGTGCGTGGTAGTGGTGACGCCCTGGATGAGCAGGTAGAGGTGCTGGATTCCGAGCTGGGGCGTCTGAAAACCTGACGCTGCCACAGGCTTTCCACTGTGGGATCAGGCAGTAACCAGCGTATCGGCTGGTACTATGGTGATCATTCAAACCATCAATTTTATTTTATCCGGTGGCATGACATCATGGCGGCAATAGTTATTCAGGGCGAGACCTCCGCCTGATCGTTTCGGTTAAGGAGTAATGTATGGAGCATGTGACCATCTACGGCCGCTCTTCCTGCGGTTTCTGTGTTCGTGCCAGGCAGTTGTGCGAAGTGAAGGGGATTCCCTTTACCTACGTGGACATGATTGAAGAGGGCATGTCCAAGGAGGACATCGCTGACAGGATTGGCCGGCCGGTTTATACCGTGCCCCAGATTCTGGTCGGGCAGGAGTACATCGGCGGCTCGGATGAGTTCGTGCGTTATGTGAGTGCGCAGGAGACTGCGAGAGCAAACTGATCCCTGCGGAAAGAAAAAAGGCGCCTGCGGTTATCCCGCAGGCGCCTTTTTTTGTGTCCGGGGCAGAGATCAGAGCTGGAAGTCGGTCCTGAGTTTTTTCTCCACCAGCTTGTTCTGCAGCTTTGCCACCCGGGGCAGGCCATTGTCGAACGGTGGGAAGCTTTCGCCGTAGATCAGCGGCTCGAGGTAGTCGCGGCAGTCCTGGGTGATGTGAAAGCCGTCATCCGAAATGTAATGGATGGGCATTTTCTTTTCCTGATTCGCCACTTCGCTCAGCGGTGCTTCGCCAATGTGCCAGCGATACGGTTTGGACTGTTCGCGGACAATCGTCGGCATCAGCGCCTGCTTGCCCGCCACGGCCATTTCAACCGCCGCCTTGCCCACGGCGTAGGCCTGTTCAACGTCAGTGGCAGAGGCAATATGGCGGGCGCTGCGCTGCAGGTAATCCGCCACTGCCCAGTGGTACTTGTAGCCCAGTGCCTGCTTGACCATGTTGGCCAGGGCCGGCGCCACGCCACCGAGTTGGGTGTGGCCAAAGGCATCCTTGGCGCCGGCATCGGCCAGGAAGCGGCCGTCCTCGTACTGGGCGCCCTCAGAGGCGACGATGACGCAGTAGCCGTACTCCTTCACGCAGAATTCCACCCGCGCCAGGAATGCATCCCGGTCAAACGGCATCTCCGGGAACAGGATGATGTGGGGCGGCTGGTCTGCGCCCTCGCCTGCCAGTCCGCCGGCAGCGGCAATCCAGCCGGCATGGCGGCCCATGACCTCAAGGATGAAGACCTTGGTGGAGGTTTCGCACATGGATTTGATGTCGAGGCTGGCTTCCAGGGTCGAGGTGGCAATGTACTTCGCCACGGAGCCAAAGCCGGGGCAGCAGTCGGTAAAGGGCAGATCGTTATCCACGGTCTTGGGCACGCCGATACAGGTAATCGGGTAGCCCATTTTCTCGGCCAGCTGGGATACCTTGTAGGCCGTGTCCTGGGAATCGCCGCCGCCATTATAGAAGAAGTAACCAATGTCATGGGCCTGGAACACTTCGATCAGGCGCTCGTATTCACGCCTGTTCTCGGAAATGTTCTTGAGCTTGTGACGGCAGGAACCGAAAGCCCCACCGGGAGTGTGGATCAGCGCCTGAATGGCCTCGTCGCTTTCCAGGCTGGTATCAATCAGCTCTTCCTTGAGTGCGCCAATGATCCCGTTGCGGCCGGCGTAGACCTTGCCGATGCTTTCCGGGTGTTTGCGGGCGGTCTGGATAACCCCGCAGGCGCTGGCGTTAATGACTGCGGTCACACCGCCGGATTGAGCGTAAAAAGCGTTCTTGGTGGCCATCTCGGGCTGGAGCCTCCTGCTGGTTCAGTAATTGCCGCAGATGATACGCCAAATGCCGGTTTTTTTCATGAGCAGGATTGCGGATAACGAAGCTCTTGACGGTCGGTGATGTATACGGGAGGCTTGGCACGTCCAATTCAAGAGGTCAGACCGGTCATGCATATTCATATTCTGGGAATTTGTGGCACATTCATGGGCAGTCTTGCGGTGTTGGCCCGGGAGTTGGGGCACACGGTAACGGGCTCGGATCAGGGCGTGTATCCACCCATGAGCACCCAGCTGGAAGCCCAGGGCATTGGTCTGATGGAAGGGTATCGCACAGAGAACCTGGAACCGAAGCCGGATCTGGTGCTGATCGGTAACGCCATGTCCCGCGGCAATCCCGAGGTGGAGGCTGTCCTCAACCGCAATATTGATTACATGTCCGGCCCGGAATGGCTGGCGCGGGAAGTATTGCGTCATCGCTGGGTACTGGCGGTGGCCGGTACCCATGGCAAGACCACCACCACGTCCATGCTGCTGTGGATTCTCGAGCAGGCCGGCTTTGACGCCGGTTATCTGGTCGGGGGCGTACCGAAGGATTTCCCGGTATCGGCACGCCTCGGTTCCAGTGACTTCTTTGTGATCGAGGCCGATGAATACGACAGCGCGTTTTTCGACAAGCGTTCCAAGTTCGTCCATTACCGCCCCCACACCCTGATCATGAATAACCTGGAGTTTGATCACGCTGATATCTTTGACAATGTCGAGGCCATCGAGCGCCAGTTCCATCACCTGGTCCGTACCGTGCCGTCCAACGGTCTGATCATTCGTCCCGCGAACGATGTGCATCTGGATCGCGCCCTGGACATGGGGTGTTGGAGCGCGGTGCAAAATACCGCCATTGGCAGTGAAGTCGCCTATACCACGGATTGGCGGGCGGAGTTGCTGTCAGAGGACGGCAGCCGTTTCATGGTGGTTCACCACGAGCAGCCAGTGGCCACGGTGACCTGGTCCCAGACCGGCATGCACAACGTTCGCAATGCCCTGGCGGCCATTGCCGCCGCCCGTCATGTGGGCGTCACGCCGGACCACGCCGTTGCTGCCCTGTGCCGCTTTTCCGGGGTGAAACGGCGCATGGAGCTGTTGGCTGAGATTAACGGCGTCAGCGTCTATGACGACTTTGCCCACCATCCAACTGCTATTGCCACCACCCTGGAGGGGCTGCGCAATAAAGTGGGCGAGGAGCCGGTGATCGCCTTGATCGAACCCCGTTCGAACACTATGCAGCAGGGGGTGCACCAGCAGGCGCTGCTGCCCAGTGCCGTCGCCGCCGACCATGTAATCTGGGCCAATCTGAATCAGCTGGAGTGGCTGCCGGCGCTGGTGAAGAGCTGGAAGGGCGGTGAGGGCGAAACCGTACAACACCATGTGGAAGCGAACGTGGACGCCCTGATTGAACAGACACTGGCGAATGTGAGCGGTCCCTGCCACATTGTGATCATGAGCAATGGCGGTTTCGGTGGTATTCACCAGAAACTGGTTGCCGAACTCGAACGTAGATACCCGTCATGACTGAACCTGCGGTACAACCACGAACCATCAACCTGGCCTTTACCGGTGCCTCCGGCGCCCAGTACGGTCTGCGCCTGTTGCAATGCCTGGTGGCGGCCGGCTGTAGGGTGAATGTGATGGTCAGTCGTGCCGCCCAGGTGGTGATCGCCACGGAAACCGAGCTCAAGTTGCCGGGCTCCCCGCAGGCGATGCAAGTGGCGCTGGCCGAGTATGCCCACGCGGGCCCCGGGCAATTGCTGGTATTTGGGCGGGAAGACTGGTTCGCGCCACCGGCTTCCGGTTCCGGAGAAAAAGCTCCGCTGGTGGTTTGCCCCTGCAGTACCGGCACCCTGTCAGCACTGGCCACCGGTGCCAGCAACAACCTGATCGAACGGGCCGGAGATGTGGCCCTGAAAGAGCGCCGGCAGCTGATCCTGGTGCCCCGCGAAGCGCCATACTCGGAAGTGCACCTGGAGAACATGCTGCGGCTGACCCGCATGGGCGCGGTCATCATGCCGGCCAGCCCCGGGTTCTATCACAGCCCGCAATCGGTGAGTGATCTGGTTGACTTCATTGTCGCTCGCATACTCGATCACCTGGGCCTGCCCCAGGATCTGATGCCGCGCTGGGGCGAGGAGCGCGCCAAAGGCAAGCGCGGCGATCAGCGCTAGGCGATGGTTTTGGTCAGCCCGATTGATGGTTTTCACCATTGAGCGAAACCGCCTCTGCGCAGAGACTTGGTGAACGATAACCACAACACAGGTCATTCACCGAGGTTTACCATGATTCCACGCACACTCTTTGATGCCGATCTCGAAGGCTTCCGCGATTCCGTTCGCAAATTCCTGGAGCAGGAAGCGGCTCCCTACCATGAGCAATGGGAAAAAGACGGGCAGGTCAGCCGCGAACTGTGGACCAAAGCCGGGGAGTTGGGCTTCCTGTGTCCGACCATGCCGGAAGAGTTTGGTGGTGTGGGCGCCGACTTCCGTTACAGCGCCGTGATCATGGAAGAGATTTCCTATGCCGGCCTGTCCGGTATTGGTTGGGGGCTGCATTCCGACATCGTGGCGCCTTACATCCTCAATTACGGTTCCCAGGAACAAAAGGAGCGGTACCTGCCCAAACTGGCATCCGGTGAGATGATCGGGGCCATTGCCATGAGCGAGCCAGGCGCCGGTTCTGATCTTCAGGGTGTGAGAACGACAGCGATCAAGGATGGCGACCACTATATTCTCAACGGCTCCAAGACCTTTATCACCAACGGCCAGATGGCGGATCTGGTCATTGTCGTTGCCAAGACAGATCCAAAAGAAGGCGCCAAAGGCACCAGCCTGCTGATCGTCGAAACCGCGTGGGAAGGGTTCGAGAAAGGCCAGAACCTGAACAAGGTCGGCATGAAGGCTCAGGATACCTCGGAGCTGTTCTTCCAGGATGTGAAAGTGCCGGCGGAGAACCTGCTGGGGTCCATGGAAGGGCAAGGGTTCTTCCAGCTGATGCAGGAACTGCCTGCCGAGCGCCTGCAGGTGGCACTGACTGCCGTTGCGGCAGCCGAGGCTGCCTGGCAGTGGACTCTGGATTACGTCAAGGAGCGCAAAGCGTTCTCCAAGCCGGTGATTGCATACCAGAATACCCGTTTCAAGCTGGCGGAAATGAAATCGGAAATCACCGCTGCCCGGGTTTTCTGTGATCGCTGCCTGGAGCTGCACCTGGAGAAGAAGCTCGACATTCCGACCGCGGCCATGCTGAAGCAGTGGACCACCGACATTCAGTGCAAGGTGATCGATGAGTGTGTTCAGTTGCACGGTGGTTACGGCTACATGTGGGAATACCCGATTGCCCGGGCCTGGGCGGATTCCCGCGCCCAGCGCATTTATGCCGGTACCAATGAAATCATGAAGGAAATCGTCGCCCGGTCGTTCTGATCGGGTTGGCTCCGGCGGCCATGCCCGCTGGAGCCTTCTGTTACCAAACTTTACAAATTGCCAAACCTATCAAGGTTCCCCTCTTCAACATCCCCTACAGTAGCGGCACAACCTCCAACAAGGATAACCGGTTGCTGCCATGAAACGTCTTCTTCCCCTGTCTGTGTCTATTTTTGCCCTGGCCGTGGCCGGATGTGGCAAGGAATCCGATGAGCGGCCTGTTGATGGTCGTGATTTCGACGGGGTGGGTTACAGTGAACCCGCGCCCTACACCGGAAAAGTGATTGACGGTTACCTGCGTAATGCCAGGGTGTGGCTCGATATTGACGGCGACAGCCAGTACACGCCGGGGCCGCTGACGGTGGAGTTGGCATCTGGCACCACGGTGACTCTGGCATCCGGAGAGCCGACTGCGATGTCCGGGGAAGACGGCGCGTTCGCGCTGGAGATTGAGGAGCTGGTGCAGAATTCTGCCGATGCCCCCGATATTGATCCGAGGGATTATCCTCTGTACGCCCTGGCCTTGCCGGGTAAGACGGTGGAGCAATTGCCCGGTGGTGACCGTCCCGTTGACAGCGCCTATATGATGTCGGCGCCGCCGGGTGTCAGGCAGGTGACGCCTTTGACGACGCTGGCGCGGTACCGTGGCCTGGCAGGTGCAGCGTCACTGGTGTCGGAGGGTGCCGGTTCGTCCCTGGCGGAAGTGAACCTGCTGACCGACTACATTCGGGCCGGAGATCCGCGCGCTCATGGTTACGCGCGGGCGTTTGCACGGTTCATGGCGGGGCAGTTCCCCAAGGCATACAACGAGGCACTGGCAAAAGACGCTGCTGATGGGACGGAGCGTTTCCTGAGCCCGCGGGCGGCCTATCTGCTGGGGCTGTCACTGGTCCAGAATGCCTCAGAGATTGTCGCCGTCGTGGACGATGCCGCCTCCCAGGGAGGTTACGCCAATGTCGACACCGACAGTCTGGTGTTGCCGGAAGTCGATCTGGAGTTGTCCGATCCCGTTTTGTTGACGCGTCAGGTGGTCTCGGGCCAGTCGGAATATGGTGATCTGCCTGCTAACCGCTCCTCGCTGTTAACCACGGCGGAGCTGTCCTTCGATTATGGCCCCGATGGTCGGTTGATGGCGATAGCGTCAGAAGGGTGCATGGCCCCCTCCATGCCCGAAATTGCGAGGCTGATCAACGTCGGTGGGCGAATGGCGGATCTGGATGTCCAGTGGTTGCCGTCGGTTTCCCTGTCCCTGCAAAGCCGGGTGGCTTATGACGATCCCGGGATTGATGAGCGCCTGAGTTTTGACTGGGCCAATCGCCAGGCCACTTTCGAGACCACCACGCAATGTCAGGATGGTCTGGCGGATGCCTCGGAGTTTGGCGGCCCGCCGGAAATTACCTACAGCTGGGCCATGTCCGATGGCAGGCTGGAAGGACTGGCAGCCGATTCCGCTCTTGAAAACCGGACCCTTGAGCCGGATTACACCAACGGAACCCCGTTGTTCAACGGCTATCGGCTCATGGTTGATGGTGTAGAGCAGGCGGCCATCAGCCTGGCAGGAGCATCAGGCGAGTGTGCCATTGATGAAGGCAGTGAAGGTGCGAGTCACGTGGTTTCCGCTCAGCAGGCATACAGTTACGCCGCCGCAGACGCCCCCGATGGCTACGCCAGTCTGGCCCTGGAGTTCGATACCCGGGGTGACTATGTCCGGTTGCTGCGATACTCATTTACTGACCCGAAGATGTCCGGGCTAGACCATGTGTCTGCGGAAGGCGGCTTCGACTGGATCATGTTCTATCCGCAGGAAGGCATGGGTCATTACGTGGCAGAGCAGCCCAACCTGATTGCGGATGCCTACCTTACGGATCATCGATCCACCGCGGACTGTGGTCGGGAATTTGAGGAAGTGCCGTTCGCAGTGTTCGGGCGGGTGAGTTATCAGTACCAGCGGCTCTCGGACTATCTGACAGAGCTGGTGGAATAGCCATAACCCCTGAACGATCAACGTCTGGGCGACTGGTTAGTCGTAAGCGTTTGCTGTGTTTGGGATTCTTTCTTGCCATTTCCTGGGGAAGGAAATGGTGCCGAGGAGAGGACTTGAACCTCCACGGGGTTGCCCCCACTAGCACCTGAAGCTAGCGTGTCTACCAATTTCACCACCTCGGCAGGTGATTCACAGAGTTGCCTGAAGTTTATTGAAAACTTGGCGTTTCTGCCAGCGGTGAGGTGTGTCCCTCAACCGATGGCGCGTACTTTAATGATTGCGGAAAAAGCTGTCAAACATTTTTTTCGGAAAATTATCGGGAAATTAATTGCTTTATTTTGCTGACGGTTAGGCAGGCTGGCCGAACCGGCGTTATACTCCTGAGCACATGCAATATGACCGCGTTATTTAAAGGCGGACAGGACAAGGATCCGAATGGTTTCAAGAAATAAGACGGACAGAGATCCGCACGCCAGTCGTGAGGCGGAAAAATACGACAACCCTATCCAGAGCCGGGAGTTCATTCTTGAGCATCTGAAAGAACGTGGCGCTCCGGCGACCCACGAAACCCTCTGTCAGGAACTCGGACAGAATTCCCCGGAAGGTATCGAGGCTTTACGGCGCAGGCTGATCGCCATGTGTCGTGACGGCCAGATGATCTGTAACCGTCGGGGTGCTTATTTGCCCATCGAAGAAGCCGACCTGGTCTCAGGCCGGGTGATAGGGCACAAGGATGGGTTCGGTTTTCTGGTCCCGGACGATGGCGGTAGTGACCTGTTCCTGACCGCGCGTCAGATGCGCCAGGTATTTCATGGTGATCGGGTTGCTGCCCGGGTGGACCGTGTCGATGACAAGGGACGCCGTGAGGGAGTCATTGTCGAGGTGCTGGAACACAAGACCAACCAGACCGTTGGCCGCTTTTTTCAGGAGAGCGGGATCAGCTTTGTGGTTCCGGAAAACGCCCGTATCAACCACGAGGTATTGGTGCCCCAGGAGAATTGTGGCGAGGCCCGGCACGGTCAGTATGTGGTTGTGGACATTATTCGCCAGCCGACCGTTCGTACCCAGCCACTTGGCAAGGTGGTGGAAATCCTGGGCGAACACATGGCGCCCGGCATGGAGATCGACGTTGCCATTCGCTCCTATGATATTCCCCACAGCTGGCCGCCTGCCGTCGGCGAACAGGCGGCGAAGATTGCCGAAGAGGTCGAAGAGAAAGACAAGGCCAACCGGGTGGATATCCGCAATCTGCGTCTGGTGACGATTGATGATGAAACCGCGCGGGACTTTGATGACGCGGTATACTGCGAGCCGCGCTCGCGTGGCGGTTATCGCTTGCTGGTGGCGATTGCCGACGTGTCACATTATGTCCGGCCGGGAACGCCGCTGGACGATGAAGCCGTCAATCGCAGTACTTCTGTCTACTTCCCGGACCACGTGGTGCCGATGCTGCCGGAGAAGCTCTCCAACGGGTTGTGCTCCCTGAACCCGGGAGTTGACCGGCTGTGCATGGTGGCGGATATGACCATCAGTGCGGCGGGTAATATCAGCAGTTACAGCTTCTATCAGGCGGTGATGTACAGCCATGCTCGGCTGACCTATAACAAGGTCAGTTCCATGCTGGAACACCCAGACTCGGAGCAGGGCTACAAACTGTGTGAGCAGTACGCCCATGTGCTGCCGCAGCTGCACAACCTGTATGGTTTGTACCAGCTGCTGCGGAAAGCGCGCACCGAGCGCGGCGCGATTGATTTTGAAACCACCGAAACCAAAATCGTATTCGATGCCGAGCGCAAGATTGAAGAAATCGTGCCGGTGCAACGCAACGAAGCCCATAAGATCATCGAGGAATGCATGCTGTGCGCGAACGTTGCCACCGCTCGCTTCCTCAAGAAATACAAGTTGCCGGCGCTGTACCGGGTTCATGATGGCCCCTCGGAAGAGCGCCTGAATGCGGTCAGGTTGTTCCTTGGCGAGCTGGGCCTTCAGCTCGGTGGCGGCGATAGCCCGACCTCGGCGGATTACCAGGAGTTGTTGTCTCATATTTCTGACCGCTCGGATGCGAATGTGATCCAGACCGTGATGTTGCGGTCACTGAGCCAGGCGGTTTACAGCCCGGAAGAGGGCGGCCACTTTGGTCTTGGCTTTGCCGGTTATGCCCATTTCACGTCGCCCATTCGCCGCTATCCGGACTTGATCGCCCATCGGGCCATCAAGTCCATTATCCATAGTGAAAATCCTGCAAAAGATGTCGTAAAGCCGCCCAGGCGTGACCCGGAGCTGGCAGAATATCCCTACGACTTTGCCAGTATGGAGCGACTTGGCGAGCATACCTCCATGGCCGAGCGGCGTGCGGATGATGCTACCCGCGATGTCATGGCCTGGCTCAAATGTGAATACCTCAGCGACCACGTTGGCGAAGAGTTTGACGGGGTTATTGCCGCGGTAGTGCCGTTTGGCTTCTTTGTGGAGTTGTCTGGCGTTTACATCGAAGGGCTGGTCCATGTGTCTACCCTCAGTGGTGACTTCTTCCATCATGATGCGGCCAAGCACCGCCTGATCGGTGAGCGTACCGCCCAGAGTTTCCGCCTTGGCGACGAGGTGCGGGTCAAGGTGGTTCGGGTTGGTATGGAGGACCGCAAAATAGACCTTGAACTGATCAGCGAGCCTCATCTTCGGCAAGCCGACCGGGATGCGCTGGACGTGACCCGCAAGGAACCTCGCGGCAAGGCGAAAGGCCGAGGTAAGGGTGGGTCGAAGGGCGCCCCCAAGGGTGCGGCAAGGGATGGCAAGTCCAGATCCAGGCCCCGTTCCGATGCCGGTGAGAAGCCCGCCGCTAAAAAGCGCCCGGCCAAAGCCGCAGGTGACAAGCCCAAGGGCAAGCCAGCGGCAAAGGAACAGGGTTCGGGCAATGAGCCAATGTCCGCCCGGGATGAGCTGGTGGCGCAGGCTGCCAAGCTGGCCCTTGGCAAGGACAAGAAACGGAAACCCCGCAAGTCAGGAAAATAACCAGTGTCCGGAGAATTCATATTTGGTTGGCACGTGGTTGAGGCCGTCCTCAAGCGCGAGCCGGAGCGGCTGCAGCAGGTCTGGATACAGACGGGGCGTCAGGACAAACGGGTAAAAGGCATCACTTCTGCTCTTGATGATCTCGGTGTTCGCTGGAGCGTTGTGCACCGGAAGGAGCTGGATGAGAAAGTATCCGGTGTCCATCAGGGGGTTGTGGCAGCGGTGTCTGAAAGCCGGGAATGGGGCGAAGACGACTTGATGGCTATGCTCGCCGGGTCCGACAAGCCGCCGTTTCTTCTGGTGCTGGACGGTGTGACCGATCCTCATAACCTGGGGGCCTGCATGCGAACGGCGGATGCCGTCGGCGTGCAGGCGGTGATTGTCCCCAAGGACAAGTCAGCAACCCTGACGCCGGTGGCCCGCAAGGTCGCCTGTGGCGCAGCGGAAACCGTGCCCTTCGTGCGGGTGACCAATCTGGCGCGTTGCCTGCGAACCCTTAAGGATGAGGGGGTTTGGCTAATCGGCACCGCAGGAGAAGCGGACAGCACCCTGTACCAGGCAAACTTTACCGGTTCCGTGGCTCTGGTCATGGGGGCTGAGGGCAAGGGCATGCGGCGACTGACCCGGGAACACTGCGATGCCCTGATCAACATTCCGATGCAGGGGCACGTGGACAGCCTGAATGTGTCCGTGGCGACAGGCGTCTGTCTGTACGAAGCGCTGCGCCAGAGGCTTGCATAGAATGCCCGACACGCCTAGAATACGGCACCCCTTTTTATAGGGGTAGTGTTGTATTGCCTGAATTCCGGGCAGCAACATGGCGCTTTTGATCAGGCCTTTCTGTAATGCCTCATTGATAAAGCAAAAGAAACCGGCAGCGAGACTGCCACCTCCTTGCTTTCATATTTGATGGCCCCGGGTGCTTTGTTTGATTTGCCCGTCCATTCAAGGGGAAGCTGTTTAAACCGTAGGGAGAACTCATGCGTCACTACGAAATCGTATTTATGGTACACCCGGATCAGAGCGAGCAGGTGCCCGCGATGATCGAGCGTTATACCAACGTCATCACTGAAGATGGCGGCAAGGTACATCGCCTGGAAGATTGGGGCCGTCGTCACCTGGCTTACCCGATCAACAAGATCCACAAGGCTCATTACGTGCTGATGAACGCTGAATGTTCACAGGCCGCTATGGACGAGCTGACCCACAACTTCCGGTTTAACGATGCCATCATCCGTGACCTGATTCTGCGTCGCGATGAGGCTGTTACCGATCTGTCTCCGATGAAAGCTGCTGAGTCCCGTGAGGACCGTCGCTCTGGTGGAGATGAGCGTCCGGCACGTCGTCCGGCCGAATCTGAAGAGCGTCAGGAAGAGCGTCAGAAGGCTGAGACCCAGGACGAAGAAGAGTAATTAACCGGAGTTGAGGAGTTAAGTTATGGCTCGTTTTTTCAGACGTCGTAAGTTCTGCCGCTTCACGGCAGAAGGTGTTAAAGAGATCGATTACAAGGATCTGGACACCCTGAAAGGTTATGTCACAGAAACCGGCAAGATCGTGCCCAGCCGCATCACCGGCACCAAAGCACGTTATCAGCGTCAGCTGGCTACCGCTATCAAGCGTGCCCGCTACCTGGCACTGCTGCCGTACTCGGACAGCCACGATAATTAATTAACAGATAAACAGGACTTGGGACCATGCGTGCACTGGCACAGTTTGTAATGCGCGGTCCCCTGCAGGCAGGCGGGGTTGCGGCAGTCACTACTGCGATACCCCTGCTGTTCTGGGTTGGAGCTGCCGTTATTGGCCTGGTGATTCTCAGGCTGGGTATCGGCCAGGGGCTGAATGTCGGCCTCTGGGCATTGCTTCCGGCACTTGGCTGGAGCTGGTTCGGACAGGATCCGACGGCGCTTGCGGTCATGCTCGAAGTGATGTTGATGGCCTCCATACTCAGGCTGTCCCTGTCCTGGGAAAGAGCCCTCCTTGGGGGGAGCTTTCTGGCGATTGTCGCGGGGCTGATGTTGCCCGTGATATACCCGGAGTTACTGGACGATCTGGTCCGCACCGGGGTCAGTTTTTACGAGCAATACAATGCCGAGGTGGCCCGCAGTCTGGGCGATGAGCTGGAGACAGTGATTCGGGACACCATGAGTGCCAGCATGGCCGGTACTTACCTGGTAACAGGTGTGGCAATGACCATGTTGGCAAGATCCTGGCAGGCCGGGCTTTATAACCCTGGCGGGTTCCGGAAAGAGTTTCATGCTTTCCGGCTGTCACCGGTGGTCGCCGTACTGTGTGCGGTTACCATGGTGGTGGGGCCCTTTCTGGGGCTGAATTCCATGCTGTTGGGATGGGCTGGGGGCATGCCGCTGCTTGTTGCGGGCCTGGCGCTTATTCACGGTCTGGTTGGTCGTAAAAATCTGAATGGTCAGTGGCTGGTGTTGTTTTACATAGCACTGGTGCTAACGGCCCCAAGCCTGATGATTCTGTTAGTGTTTCTGGCGTTTGTGGATAGCTGGCTGGATATCCGGGGGCGAATCAAGCCCGCCGGGCCGGCTGAATAAAGCACGAAGAGGTTAACGAGATGGAAGTTATTCTGCTCGAGAAAGTAGCAAACCTTGGTTCACTCGGTGACAAGGTCAAGGTAAAGGCCGGTTACGGTCGTAATTTTCTGCTGCCATATGGCAAAGCCGTTGCAGCCACTGCTGAAAACCTGAAGGCCTTTGAAGAGCGCCGTGCAGAGCTGGAAAAAGCCGCCGCTGAAAAGCTGGCAGCTGCCCAGACCCGCGCCGAAGCTCTGGAAGGCGCTTCCGTCACCATCACCTCCAAGGCTGGTGAAGAAGGCAAGCTGTTCGGTTCTATCGGTGTGCGCGACATTGCTGATGCCGTGACTGCCGACGGTACCGAAGTAGAGAAGAGCGAAGTTCGTCTGCCCGAAGGTCCGCTGCGCGTGACCGGCGAGTACGACATTGAGCTGCAGCTGCACTCTGACGTTACCGTTGTTATCAAGCTGGTCGTTGTTGCCGAGTAATCGGCGGCCAGGGCTTGGCAACCCGGTGTTACCGCCGGATTGCTGATCCTGCCAGTGGCGATGTGGGTGTCTCCGGATGGTTCGGGGCGCCCGCTGTACAGGCCCGGTTCCGCGAAAGCGGTTCCGGGCCTGTTGCTTTCTGGTATGCTCTTGGGAGCTCTCCCATCGAGGATGCAAACCGCTTAAACTGTCGCTGAAATGATCCTTAACTGAAGATGTGTTCATGGCCAATCCTAATCTCAAGCCCGCAAAAACAGATATAGAAACCAGCCGCATCAAAGTGCCGCCACACTCGGTCGAAGCTGAGCAGGCCGTGTTGGGTGGTTTGATGCTGGACAACCGCCGGTTTGACGAGATCAGTGAGGTGATTTCCGCCGCTGATTTCTATCGCCAGGACCATCGCCTGATTTTCGCGGCGGCGGAGCGCCTTGCCAGTGAAAGCGAACCGCTGGACGTGGTCACTCTGGCAGAATTCCTGGAGCGTGCGGGCGATATTGAAGACGCAGGTGGGTTGTCCTACCTGGCTGAAATGGCGGAAAAAACGCCGGGTGCGGCCAACATTCGTGCCTATGCCGATATCGTCAAAGAGCGGGCGGTCTTACGCAGCCTTGTGGAGGTTTCGGGTCAGATTGCGGACTCCGCTTTCAATCCGCTGGGACGTACCAGTGCGGAAGTTCTGGATGAGGCTGAGCGAAGCGTATTTAAAATTGCTGAATCCCGTGCCAAAGAAGGTTCTGGCCCGCAGGCGATCAATCCCATTCTGACCAAGGCTTTGAGCAGAATTGAGGAGTTGTTCGAGTCGGGCGAGCAGACGACCGGTTTGACCACCGGTTTCCGGGATCTGGATGAGCAGACCTCCGGTATGCAACCGGCGGACCTGATCATCGTTGCGGGGCGCCCGTCCATGGGTAAAACCACCTTTGCCATGAACATTGTGGAGAACTCGCTGATCAGTACCGGCACGCCGGTCCTGGTGTTCAGTATGGAAATGCCGGCAGACGCGCTTGCCATGCGTATGTTGTCCTCCCTTGGGCGGATCGACCAGACCAAGGTGCGGAGCGGCAAGCTGGAAGAAGATGACTGGCCACGACTCACCTCGGCGGTCAGCCTGTTGAAAGACAAGCCGCTCTATATTGATGACACTCCCGGACTGAGCCCCACTGAAATGCGTTCCCGTGCCCGCCGTATTGCCCGCGAGAACGATGGCAAGATCGGCCTGATCATGGTGGATTACCTTCAGTTGATGCGGGTGCCGGGTAACACTGAGGGCCGGACGGCGGAAATCTCCGAAATCTCCCGCTCGCTGAAAGGGATTGCCAAAGAGCTGAGTTGCCCGGTGGTGGCGCTGTCACAGCTGAACCGTAGTCTGGAGCAGCGCCCCAACAAGCGCCCGGTCAACTCGGACCTGCGGGAATCCGGTGCGATCGAGCAGGACGCCGACGTCATCATGTTTGTGTACCGGGATGAGGTCTACAACGAAGACACCCCGGACAAGGGCATTGCCGAGATTATTATCGGTAAGCAGCGTAACGGTCCTATCGGCACCATTCGCCTGGCGTTTATCGGCAAATACACCAAGTTCGAAGACCTGGCCCATGGGGATTATGGCGATTACGGTGGTGAGTACTGATGCCGAGAAGTACCATCGCCCGCGTTAACCTGGAGGCGCTGCGCCATAATTATCGATTAGCCTGTGAACGCGCAGGTCCCGCCCGGGCCATGGCGGTGATCAAGGCCGATGGATACGGCCATGGTATCCGGCAGGTTGCCAGGGCACTGGCCGGGGAGGCGCCCAGGTATGGGGTTGCCAGCCTTGAGGAAGCGATGGCCGTTCGGGACGAAGGACTCACCCAGCCGGTGATAATGCTTCAGGGTACCCATGCGCCCGAAGATGTCGCCCTGTGTGCCCATCGGGGCTTCCAGCCCGTCATGCACAGTGATTACCAACTGGCGTGGCTAAGGGAGGCTGAGTCCACTCCGAATTTCTGGCTGAAAGTGAATACCGGGATGAACCGATTGGGGTTCCCGGCGGATAATCTGGCGGGAAGGGTGGAGGCATTGCTGTCATCACCGGCCACGAAGTCCGCGTTGCAGGGGTTTGTCACCCATTTCGCGTGCGCTGATGACCATGACAGCAGCTTTACCCGGGAGCAAACGCAGCGTTTCAAGGCAGCGGTTTCATCCTGGCCGGATCTTGAAAGAAGCGTTGGTAATTCCGCCGCGCATTTTTTGCCGGAACAGGAACTGTTTGACTGGAGCCGCCCGGGCATCATGCTCTACGGTGCATCGCCGGTTATTGGTGTGACGGGGCCGGAACTGGGCCTGAGAGCGGCGATGACTCTGGAAGCTCCGTTAATTGCCCGGCGTGTACTCAAGGCGGGTGACAGTGTCGGGTACGGTTCCTCCTGGGTCGCTGACAAAGAGACGCCGATGGGGATAGTCGCTGTGGGGTATGGTGACGGTTACCCTCGCCACGCTGGCACGGGGACGCCGGCAGCGGTAAACGGTAAGCGCATCCGTCTGATTGGCCGGGTTTCCATGGATATGCTGGCGGTGGATCTGTCGGAGGCGCCAGAAGCGCAGGCCGGGGATCGGGTAGAGTTGTGGGGAAATCAGGTCAGCGTGGATGAAGTGGCCGGCCATGCCGGTACCATTGGCTATGAGTTGCTGACAGGGGTAACAGCCCGGGTGCCCAGGCTGTACCGGTAAGCTGGCAGGCGAACTCAGGCGGCAGCCTCTGGCTCGTGGATGATTTCCTCGACGAAGTCCAGAATGGAGTGCAGGCTGCGATCGTCGAGCTTTTTCAGGACTTTATGAATCACCATCTTGCTGCCCTTGAGCATGCTGCCAATGCCCATTTTGGCCATGCTCATCATCATGTTGCCGGCGTTGAGACGGCGCAGGGGTTCAAGGAAGAAGAAGTCGAGACCTTCTTCGGTCATTTCCACGATCAGGTTGTAAAGCCTGTCGATGGCTTCCTTGTCGGCCTTGCCGCGCCCACGCAGTTCTTCAACGGTGAGCAGGGCGCGGGTGCGCAGTTCATCGGGAATCGGGGCTACAATGTGGCTCTGTTGTTTCAGCATGTCGGATCCTGTTGTTGTATGCTCTTCAGGTTCTAATGGGGCAGTTGCGTAGTATTGTAAGTTGGTCACCGGTGGTGCCATTGGCTTGATCGTTATCGGGTGACCGTCACATTTGTGATATTTCGGGAGGCGCGGGACGCTTGTGCATGTTGTTGTAGTTCATGATTACGGATCATTGGGGCGGATTTTGCTGGAGCGGTTGCGGAATACACCGCTCCATGTCAGCCCGCTGCTGGTCAGTGATCCGGACAAGGCTGACCTGTCCGCCCTCGAAGAGTGGATTCCGGCGGATACGGACCTGATCGTCAATGCCCTGTGGCTGACGGATCCCGAGGCCGCAGAGCAGGATCCCGAGGGTATTCACAAGGCGGCCTTTTCCCTGCCCATAGCGCTGGCGGAGTTCGCCGGTGAACGCAATATGGCGCTGTTGCAGCTGTCCTCCTGTTACGTTTTTGATGGCCGCAAGCAGAGCGCTTACATATCTTCAAATCCGGGTCATCCCTGCAATGAGCTTGGTAACTGGCAGTGGGAGTGCGAGCAGGCCCTGAGAACCCTGCTACCCCGTCATATCATCCTGCGTACCGGTTGGAGCCTCGGGCGTTTCATTCGCAAGGTGCAACAGGGAACCGCTCCGGGGGATACTTTGCGGCTACCGGGCCGGTGTCGGGGGCAGCCAGTGACGGTGCGGGATCTGGCCCGGGTAATGAAGGCGGTGATCCTGCAGATTGATTGCGGGGCAGAAGTGTGGGGAACCTATCAGTATGCTGGCGCCGAGGAAATTTCCCTCTATGAGCTGGGGCTGGCAATTGCCGGTCTGCCGGGCATTCCGGCGGGAATACGGGTGGTTGACGACACCCCGGAATGGGCCACATGGGAGCCCGCCAACGCCACTCTGATCTGTACCAAAATCCGCAATACGTTTGGCATCAAGCAGCTACCCTGGCGTTCCGGATTGTCTGATGAGTTGGAAGCTTTGTCATTGTCCAATGGCAGGCAGCCAACGGATACGACCGCCCACTGAGGGGCATCCAGGGCAGTGTTATTCCCTGTCGGGGCTCAGCAGCCCTGACGGGAGAACTCCGGAAGAACCTTCCTTACCGCTTCAATATCCAGAATCTCCACTTCGCGGCCTCGGGTCCTGATCAGGCCCTGGTTCTGAAATCGGGTAAAAACCCGGCTCACGGTTTCTACCGCAAGGCCCAGGAAATTTGCAATATCATTGCGCGCCATGGGCATGCTGAATGTCGTGGGAGACATGCGCCGGCGCTGGAAACGGCTGGAAAGGGAGAGCAGAAAAGCGGCGATGCGTTCCTCGGCGGTGTTCTTGCTCAGCAGCATGACCAGTTGATGGCTGTTGCGGATCTCCTGGCTCATCAGCTGGTACATGTGATGCTGAAGCTCGGGCATGGCGCCGGTCAGCTCTTCCAGCTTCTCTACCGGGAATTTGCACACACTGGTGCGCTCCAGCGCTTTTGCGGTGCAGGCGTAGCGTTTGCCACTCATACTGTCCAGTCCCACCAGCTCTCCAGGCAGGAAGAAGCCGGTCACCTGTTCCTGGCCGCTCTCGGTGATGATTGAGGTTTTCACGGCGCCGCTACGCACGGCAAAGCATGAGCGAAAGGGGGTGTCCTGTTCGAAGATGTGTTCGCCGCGATTGAAGATGCGGCCCTGCTCCACAATATCTTCCAGTCGGTCGAGCTCATTGTCCTCAATGGCAAGGGGAAGACACAGGTTGCTGAGGCCGCAGTTGTGGCAGGAGGCCTTGAGTGCGGGAGCGAGTTTAATGTTCATTGCTCTGGCCATGGCGGAGGAACGGTCCATATTGAGTCATATCAAGTATGTACCCTAATACGGAAAGCCCGCCGTGCCAATGATGAAACGCTGGACCGCGGATAAAAAGTCGGCACGCAGAGAGCCACCACGGTGAGAGGCTCTCCGCCAGGGGCTTACACCTTCTGGAATATCAGTGATGCGTTGGTGCCGCCAAAGCCGAAGCTGTTGGACATAACCGTGTTCAGCTCGGCGTCCTGTGCGTTCGGCCCGACAACGGGCATATCACTGATTTTCTCATCCGGGTTGTTGAGATTGGCAGTGCCGGCAATGAAACCGTTCTGGAGCATCAGCAGGGAATAAATCGCCTCATGCACGCCGGAAGCGCCCAGGGAATGGCCAGACAGGGATTTGGTGGATGAAATCCGCGGAACCCGGTCACCAAAAACGTTGCGAACCGCGCCCAGCTCAGCGACGTCGCCCACAGGCGTACTGGTGCCATGGGCGTTAATATAATCCACCGGTGAATCGATGGTCGCCAGGGCCTGCTTCATGCAGCGCGTGGCGCCTTCGCCGGAAGGAGCGACCATGTCGTGCCCGTCGGATGTGGCGCCGTAACCGGTCAGCTCAGCGATGATTGTCGCGCCGCGCTTGCGGGCGTGCTCCAGCTCTTCCATCACCAGCATACCGCCGCCACCGGCGATCACGAAGCCATCCCGACCGCTATCAAACGGGCGGGAAGCCGTTTCCGGGGCATCATTGTATTTGGTGGACAGCGCGCCCATGGCATCAAACAGCATGGTCAGGCTCCAGTCCTCTTCCTCGCCGCCGCCGGCAAACACGATATCCTGCTTGCCGGACTGGATCTGCTCCATGGCGTGGCCGATGCAGTGGGCGCTGGTGGCGCAGGCCGAGGACATGGAATAGTTAACCCCCCGGATCTTGAAGGCAGTGGCCAGGCAGGCGGAGACTGTGCTGGTCATGATGCGCGGGACCATATAGGGCCCGATGCGCTTGACGCCTTTCTCCCGCATCAGGTCGACTGCCTCGACCTGGCTGGCGCTGGAGGCCCCGCCGGAGCCGGCAATCAGGCCGGTGCGATCGTTGGAAACCAGGTCTTCGGTCAGACCGGCGGATTCCACGGCCTGCTGCATGGCCAGATAACTGTACATGGCTGACTGGCCCATGAAACGACGCAGTTTGCGATCAATCACACTGGTATCCGCATCCACCGAACCGCAAATCTGGCTGCGGAACCCCAACTCCTTGTAGGTATCGCTGAAACGAATGCCGGATTTGCCGTTTTTCAGGCTGTCCAGTACCGCATCGGCGGAGTTACCCAGGCACGAAACAATGCCCATACCGGTGACGACAACGCGTCTCATACTTTCCTCCTCAGGAGCCCTCCGGCGTGCCGGTAGGTGCTCTGTTCGTTCACTGATCTTACCTGACAGTTTAGGCGCTTTGTCGCGC
Organism: Marinobacter alkalisoli; assembly: GCF_045449795.1. NCBI lineage: Bacteria > Pseudomonadati > Pseudomonadota > Gammaproteobacteria > Pseudomonadales > Marinobacteraceae > Marinobacter > Marinobacter alkalisoli. Next base: position 3,179 of record NZ_JBJJLB010000015.1, on the reverse strand, counting down.
GGGTGATATTTGACCTTGGTAAGGGGCGCTGCAGACGGGACATCCGATAGCTGTTACGTACAAGGCAGGGCAGGTTGGTCCTGATAACATGACACTTATCAATTACAACAAGAGGATATTTCTGTGCGTAGCTTGTCCCGGTTTCTTCATGATTACGGCGATAGCCACCAGAACCCCGTTAACCAGTGGGTCCATATTGTCTGTGTGCCTGCCATCATGATCTCAACGCTTGGTCTGTTTTGGTTGATACCGGTGGGCCATTGGCTGGGTTTGTCTGGTGCAGCGGCTGAGTGGGTTAATGGCGCCACCATACTGGCGGTGCTGTCGGGCATCGTGTACCTGCGACTGTCCGTGTGGGTGTTTGTGCTGATGGCTGCATGGTTTGCGTTGTCGGCCTGGATTATCCAGAGCGTGATTGCCAGCGGCTGGTCATTGTTCTGGACCAGTCTTGTGGTCTGGGTCCTGGCCTGGGTGGTGCAGGTGTGGGGCCACAAGGTAGAGGGCAAAAAACCGTCTTTTGTTGAGGATCTGGTCTTTCTGCTGATCGGTCCCATTTTTGTGAGCATCGAGTTTGCCGCCAAACTGGGCATTCCGGTACCCCATGCCCAGGGCTCACATTCCACCAGCAAGCCCGCCCAGGGTCACTGATACGCACTGATTGGGGTATGCTTGATAGCAGAATCCTGATCCGGTGCATTCTATGACGTGTAATTCCGCGGGGCGCCCGCCCGCATCCGACAGCCCCCAGGGCACCCTGTTCCTGTGGTCGGACCATTGGCAGGTGGTCGGGCGGCTGATGCCGAACCGGCCCCATCGACACATCAGCGCATCGCTGTTGGTGGGGCTGGACCAGGCATTTCAGCTGCAGGTGGACGGCCATTGGCGCCGTACGCGGGCTGCCATTGTGTCACCCGATGTCATTCAGGCACTCGATCCTGGTCATACCCATATGTGGATTGTCCAGATGGATCCCGACAGCCGCCATTGGCGCGCCCTGCGCCATCTGGTTGGTGATTCAGGTTCCGCTGACCTGAATCTGGATCGCCTTGACGTACCATCCGTTCAGGGGTTGGATTGCGAAGCAGCGAAGCGCTGTCTGGAGGGCTTGTTGACTATCGCCGGACGTCCGGCGGAACCACTGGACGAGCGGGTATCACGGGTCTGTGACATTCTGCGAAAGGAGTTGCCGGAGAAGTTGGACGTCAACCTGCTGGCCGGGTACGTCGGACTGTCCGCGTCGCGGTTGAGCCACCTGTTCCGTCAGCAGACCGGGGTGCCGCTGCGTCGTTTCCTGCTGCACCTGAAAATGAACCGGGCACTGGCATTCTGGGAGCCGGGCAAGTCGGTGTCGCGGCTGGCAACAGAAGCCGGATTCTATGATCAGCCGCACCTGGTCAGAACCGCGCGGGAAATGTTCGATGCCTTGCCTTCGGAATACGTCACCACCGGCTGGTTCCGGGTGTGTCGGTGCCCATCAGCCTGATTGATCGGCTTCTTTGGCCAGCCTCGCGGCCTCGGCTTCCCGGGCTTCCCGCTCAATCATCTCCGGTGTCTCCAGCGAGATACGCCCCAGGGTGCCCGCGCGCAGCTCATTCAGCAGAACCTCGGATACCTTGTGTAGATCCGGGATGCCTCCCCGCGCAAAGAACCGGCGCTTGCCCGCAATGGCGTCCATTAGTGCCAGGCCATCAACCGGAAGGTCTTCAAAGCCGTAGCGCTTCTTGATCAGCTCAGGATATGCCTGCAGCAGGTAGTCCGCCTCAAACAGGGCCACGTCTTCAAAATCAATCACCGCACTGCGAATGGCGCCGGTAATCGCGAGACGATAGCCACAGGCTTCCGGCGACAGCTTGGGCCAGAGGAAGCCCGGGGTGTCGTACAGGAGGATGTTGTCCGGCAGCTTGATGGCCTGCTGGGCGCGGGTCACCGCCGGTTCGTTACCGGTCTTTGCCGCCGGGCGTCCGGCCAGGGTATTGATCAAGGTAGACTTCCCCACGTTGGGAATGCCGAGGATCATCACCCGCAGCGCACTTTTCTGCCGGTCGTGGCCCGGAGTCATCGCGGCGGCGAGTTTTAGGATGTCCATGGCCTCACCGCGCTGGTTGTGGGTGAGGGTGATGGCGCGCACCCCCCGTTCCTTTTCCAGCCAGTCCTGCCACCGGGCGGTAATGTCAGGATCCGCCAGGTCGCGCTTGTTGAGTACCTTGATCAGCGGCGTATCGCCCCGCAGGTTGGGAACCAGAGGATTTTCGCTGCTAAAAGGAATGCGGGCGTCGACGACCTCAATGATAAGGTCCATCTGCGGCATTACTTTTTTGATCTCCTTGCGGGCCTTGTGCATATGCCCGGGAAACCAGTTGATGGCCATGTTGATACTCCAGAATTGGCTGAACGGCGCCATTATGGACGGGAATGACCAAATTTTCACATTTGATTGAAACCGCCGGTGCTGCGGCATCCGGGCGGGTGGTTTGAGAAGTATGTACAAAAAGAGGGGATATCGGGGTGAAAGCGGAGGGCATTTTGTTTTAGGGTGGTGGACCTGAACCGAGAAACCAATGATGATCAGCGGTTTGACGTCACTATATCGCGTGGTTACCGCTTAATTTACGGAGAAATTTATGAAGCTTGTAAAACTGTTTGGTATTGCCCTTCTGACTATCGGTCTGGCCGGCCCAGCCATGGCTCAGGACATGAGTCAGCAGGGTGGCGCCCAGGCACCTCAGGGTGACCAGGTAGATCAACTGGCCGAGTTGGTGGGTCTGAGCGATGACCAGCAGACAGAAATTCGCGGCATCATCGAAGAGATGCAGGGCCAGATTCAGGGTCTTCAGGCGGAAGCACAGCAGCTGCAGCAGGCCATCCAGGCCGAGATCAAGCCGGACTATGACGAAGACACCATCCGCGACAACGCCGAGAAGCTGGGTGACCTGACTGGTGAAATGACCGCGCTGTCTACTCTGATGCAGGCCAAGGTCGACGCTGTGTTCACTGAAGAGCAGCGCGCGGAGCTGGACAAGCGCATGCAGCAAATGCAGCAGCAGATGCAACAACAGCGTCAGATGCAGCAGCAAATGCAGCAGCAGTAAAAGTCTGACCTGAAAAAAAGCCGCCACGGTTTCTGGCCGTTGGCGGCTTTTTTGTTTCTAGCCTGCGACTTGTGGTGCGGGCATGGCGGG